>CAURKK010000004.1:0-50380 GCA_963525505.1 uncultured Gemella sp. | reverse complement strand
TATTAAAGAAGTACGTTAATAAGAAGAAGCTTAAAAGCCCTATTACATCAGTAACAGGGCTTTCTTTTTTTACGCTTTGACCATATTTATTAGAAATTTACAATTTTATCGTTATCTATTTTTTATTTTCTAGCCATCCCAATGCTCTATAATTTTTTTCAGCAAGAAATATAATTACTAAAAGGAAGTGACTCGACAAAATCGATTTCTCCAAAATTACGATTTTTGAGTCACTCCCTTAATATTTTATAAGTCTAATTTATAGTCATCTGCTTTTACAAAACCTTTTTTCTCCATATAGTAATATACTCCATACGAAATTATTGCAGGTAGAATAAAGTGTAGTAACAGAATTTCAATTAATAGTACTGAATGTGAAACATGATTAAACATAGTTTGCCATGTCATAAGTTGTCCTACCAGTCCTGATGTTCCCATTCCACCACCAGCAGGGTTATTTTCCATTCTACAAACAATTGTAGCAATAGGACCCAATATTGCACTAGCAACTATAGGCGGAATCCATATAACGGGTTTTCTCATAATGTTTGGCACCTGTAGCATAGATGTTCCTAAACCTTGAGCAAATAATCCATTCCAGCGATTTGCTTTAAAACTAATAACTGCAAATCCAACCATTTGTGCTGCACATCCTACAGTAGATGCCCCAGCAGCTATCCCGGATAATCCTAAAATAATAGACAACGCAGCAGAGCTTATAGGTAATGTCAAAATTATTCCCATTACTACCGAAACAACTATACCCATAATAAATGGTTGAAGTTCCGTCGCTTCTCTAATAAATGTACCGAGAATTTTCATTCCCTTTATTAAATAAGGTCCTGTAAAATACGAAACTATCGCACCTATTATAATTGTAATGAATGGAGTAACTATTATATCAATTTTAGTTTTTCCAGAGACAAGTCTTCCTATTTCCGCTGCAATAACAACTGAAATGAAGGCTCCTAATGGATCACCTGACCCAGTGACAATTAATTTTCCTTGTTCTACCAGATGATTAGTTCCAAGATTAGAACCAAATGCTCCTAAAAAACCTACTACACCAGAAGCCAAAATTACTAACTTAGGTGCTTTTAAGGCATGCGCTACCCCTATACCAATTACCGGCCCTGTTAAAGCCATTGAAATTGTAGCTACAACAATAAGAAAACTAGATAGTGCACCACTTAAATTTATAGCAATTTGTTTAATAATTAATCCAATAATTAATGTACAGAACAAACCTAATGCCATACCATTTAAGGCGACTATAAAGTATCTATGAAATAACTTTGATAATAAATTATTTTTATTCATATCAAACTCTCCGTATTTAGTAAAGATTATTTTGCACTAAATGTGCTTAATTATAATTATAACCCAATTTTAAATAATATTCCTTAAATATGTTTGAAAAAATAAAAGTAGATTTCATCTGAAATCTACTTTTATTTTTTTTATACTTATAATTAAGCAGTTGCTCCACTTGTTGCATCTGCTGCTGGTGCTGCCGCTGGTGCTGCCGCATGACCGTGTCCAGCGTCTGAAGCTCCACTTGTTGCGTCAGCTGCTGCTGGTGCTGGCGCTGCTGCATATCCGTGACCTACTGGCACTCCATTTTTAACTAATGATTGACCAGTTTGTTTTAGGTACCAGTCAACGATTGGTTTGAAGTCTAAGATGTACTCGTTGATACCAGCATATTTACCGTTTTTATCGTACATTGCTTGATAGTTGTGCACTACGTATTTGTCTGGTCCGTGAGTTGGTACGTGTGTACGGAATACATCGATTTGTCCTGAACGTAGTAATCCTACTAACCAGTTTACACTCTTTTGTATTCTCTCTGGCTGATCAGGGTGAACTTTAGCTAATGAACATCCAACTTGTACTGGACGACGTTTTGCAAGCATTTCGTAATCTTCTTTATGGTAGTTGTAGTATAAGAATTGGTTGTTACTATCAGCATAAGTTAATTCCATCGGCATAGAATTTAAGAAATAGTTAAGTTGATCTACTGTTAAGATACCACGATCAAGTTTAACATATGTATCTCCAGATACAGCATTAACTTTCTCAGCTGCTTTCTCATACCAATCATCAGCATCTCCATCAACACCTTGGATTGTTGTATCGATTACACCACTAGCTGTTAGATCTTCTGGTGGTGTTGGTTTTCTTTCCGCTAATGATTGAGCTACATTAGCAAATTTAACGAATTTAGTTAAGCACATACGTAAGTATCCAACTGTACGATCATCTACTAAGTTACCTTCAGCATCGAAAGCTTCTTTAGCTTTTCCTAAAAGGAACTCGTGACCTGGGAATACAATCGCATTTACACCTGGAGCGTCTAAGATTTGACGTAAGTGTAATTGAGCACGAGATGATCCTTGATCATAGTATGAAGCTCCAAGTACCATTACTGGTTTGTTTTCAAGTGGGTGTAATTCGAATGATAACCACTCTAATGCACTCTTAAGTGATGCAGTAATTGTGTGGTTGTGCTCAGGTGTAGCGATGATAACACCATCAGCTTGTAAAATTTTACGATTCATTACTAATAAATCTTTGTTTTCTCTTGAATGATCTTCATCTTGGTTAAACATTGGTAAGTTAGTAATGTCTAATAATTCTAAAGTGAATAAATCTTTATATTCTTTTGCTATAAATTCCATTAATTTGCGGTTATAAGAAACTTCCGCGTTTGAACCTACGATTCCTACTAATTTCATGTGTCTACACTCCTATCCTATTTTAAATCTTCCCAAGAGAAGTTTTCTAATTCTTTTTCAGCTAATTTATGTGCATTAATTAATTTTTCAGTAATTTTAATGAATAATAAGAAATCAGCAAATAAACTATCTAATTTCGCTACAGTTTCTGGGTTAGAGATATCTCCAGCTTCGTCGAAAGCTTGTAAAGAATGTCCTAATAAGAACTCAGAACTTGGCATTACACGTGCTTTAACTTCTGGTGAGTCTAAAATTTGACGAATATGAGCTTGAGCACGAGATGATCCTAAAGTTCCGTATGAAGCTCCTGTTAACATTACTGGTTTGTCAAGTAATGGATGAATTCCATAAGATAACCAAGCGATTGCACTCATTAATGATGCTGGAACTGCGTGGTCATACTCAGGTGAACTGATGATAACTCCGTCAGCTGCTTCAATTTTAGCTGCAATTTCTTTAACTCCTTCAGGTAATTCTTTATTAGCTGGTTTGTTGAATAAAGGAAGATCTTTAATTTCAACTAATTCGATGTCAGCTTTACCTGCAAAATGTTTTTGAATATATTGTAAAAGTTGGCGGTTTGTAGATTTTTTAGAGTTTGTACCAACTAGACCAATTAATTTTACCATGTTTTTGTTTCCTCTCTCTTTTTTTGTACTATCTACCTTATTTGTATCTAGATTTTCTTGTCTTGTTTTTTTAACATTTTTTTTGTTTTTTACTTCAGCCACTTTAGTAGAGCCTCCTTAAATTAATAGTATTTTCAGTATTCTTCAAGATAGTTTTATCTAACATATTATTCTATCTAGCACTCCGCTTGTATAATAAACTTTACCTTCGCTTGTTACTACAACAGCCTCTATATCAGGTAAGCTATTAACTTCATCCAAAATATCTTCGACACTTTTACCAAATAGTCTTGTCGTCCAAATTTCTCCATCCACTGAGGCTGTTGAAATTATAGTTAAGCCAGCTACATTGGTTTCGACAGGGTAACCTGTTTCAGGATTTAATATATGATGGTAAGTTTTTCCATTTTCTGTGTGTTTACGTTCATAAATACCAGAAGTTACAACAGATTGATTTTTTATACCTATAGTAAATAGATGATTCCCTCGAGATTCAACTGGATTTTGTATACCTATGCGCCACATTAAGTCTGGATTGTGCTTAGCATCTCCAAACGCTAATACGTTTCCTCCTAGGTTAATAAGTCCAGATTCAACACCTCTTTTTTTCATATAATCTATCATAAGATCTGCAATATAACCCTTTGCTAAGGCGCCTAAATTAATAGCCATACCTTTTTTAGCAAGAAAGACAGATTGCTTTTCTTCATCTAGTATTATTTGATTTGGATCAGTTATTTCTAATAAATCGTCAATCTCTTGTTTTGTTGGAACTTTTACATCGTTAAATCCAATTCTCCATGTTTGCACAATCGGTCCAATAGCTATATTTAAAAAACTATTTGGAGCACAACTATGAACTTTCCCTATCTTTATTAAATCAAATAAATCCGGATGAACCTCGACAGCTTTAATTCCAGCATTATGATTAACCACCATAAGTTCTGAACTGTCATCGTTCGCACTAAATCTATGCTCATACATCTTTAACATTTCTACAGCATCATCAAGGATACTTTCAGCATCAATGCTATCGAAAATAAGAATATCTATATGAGAACCCATTAATTTTAAGGTCTTTCTTCTTAATTCCATTTTTTTACACCTTACAATAAAAAATTTATTTGCTTAAGATAACTAAATATGTTGTATACATCTACAAGAAACCTGTTATTAAAAGACAAAGTAATAATAGATAATTAATACTTTAATTACATTATATAACAGAAATAACTTCAAATCAACAAAATATTTTACTCATAAAGACTGACTTGACACCAATTTTCATTAAAAAACACAATAAAAATTAACTCAATTTATATTTCTCTAGATAAAAAATCTACAAATATAAACACATATTTATTTAAATACCCTCATTCATTCCCTATTTAATAACTTTTTTAAAATTTTTATACCTTATCTAAATTTATTATAATAAATAATTGTAAATTTATAAAAATGCAAATATAAATTTAAAAAAATAATACATATTCTTCGTTTTCTTACTTACAATAAACATTTCACATTAAATTTTACATAAAATTATTGTTTTTTCAATTATAACTATACTAAAAAAGAACTTCAAAAATTAGATAAATCTAATATAGAAGTTCAAACAATTTACATTTCTTTCTTCTTATATATAATAAAACCTGCTAATGTCCATACTAATAATATAATCAATGAAGGCCACTTC
Organism: uncultured Gemella sp.; assembly: GCA_963525505.1. Lineage (GTDB taxonomy): Bacteria > Bacillota > Bacilli > Staphylococcales > Gemellaceae > Gemella. The sequence goes on along the minus strand of CAURKK010000004.1, from coordinate 45,317 downwards.
AACACTGCAGGAGACAGCGGACACAACAATAATAATATGAAACATACTGAAACTACTAACGAAAGTAAACATAATAGTTTATCCCATTTTTTAACAGAATACGTATAACTCACATAACTTACATATCCATAAGCAACAGCTGCTAATACACTAGATATATCCACTATGTATAAAATTACTTCCCTCCCTATCCAAGGCGCCAATAAACTTATACAAGAAACAAAAATTATTGCATATGGATAAACCCCACTTGCATTTTTGATACTGTATTTTTGATTCATTATTTTATTGTCAGATAGAGATGCTATTAGTTTACTACTAGCAATCATAAAACCATTAATTCCTCCATTAATTGCAGCCCACAACGCTATAAGCATAAACGAGAATCCAATGTATCCTGTTGTTTTTATAACAGAATCAGCTACCGCCCAATCCGTAGCTCGTGCTTCACTAGGAGAGAAACTAAAACTAGCTATTAAATTTAACAGTGAATAGATTAGTACACCAAATATAATCGATATTAGTGTTATCAATGTAGCTTTATGCGCTTTAAATTTCAGTTCTCTCGCGACTTGTGGCACTACATCAAATCCTACAAATAAAAACGGAACAATTGCAATTACTGATGAAATTTCACTACATGAAAATCCATAATTATTTATATAATTATCCTCAAAAGTTTTCAAATCACTTTTAAATCCTACAAATACTACTAAAATAAATACTATAATTACAAGTAAAGTACTCATAATATTTTGAACAAACGAGCTCAAATGCAATCCTCGAATATTTACAATCATAAATATAATAATAATGAAACTCATTATTATTATATCACTTATCCATACAGAATATCCCGCTACAGAATATAAATATCCAAAGCTAAATTTTTCACCAAATAGAACTTTAAATAACAAGACAAACGCACTTGCATTTAATGGTATCATACTTAAATAACATAAACTTAACGACCAACCTACTACGAAACCGTGTCCTCGCCCCAAATTATTTAAGGCATACGAAAACTCTCCGCCTTCCTCTGTATTATGTTTCAGCATAATATGGTAAGCAACTTGAATTATCATAACTAGTGCTCCACCCACAAATAATCCTAGCGTGGTATTTACCACACCTGATTGACTTAAGAATTGTTTGCCTGGTAAAGTAAAAGAACCCCATCCTATTATTGATCCAATAACTAGTGAAAACACATCAAAATATCCTAATTTCTTCTTCATCAATACCTCCACATTTAAAATCCTAGAAGTCAAAAAATAGTAAACTTCTAGGATTTTCGTCATTAATTAAAGTAATTTAAATCTATAATTTGTTACAATTGGCTCTCTTCCTGTCGTAACATCTGTGAAATACTCATATAAAGAAATTCCTAAGAATGATCCTGAAATATTTACAACATTTTTATATCCTCTTAGATTCAATTCCCTTACCATATAATAGCTTCGTTGTGAAGATAAGCAGTGTACATATACTGGACGATCTGTTGGAATTTCGTCAAGTCTGTCTCTAAATTCGCTAAGAGGTATGTTCACAGCACCCTTAATGTGCCCCGCTTCGTATTCTACTCTTTCACGAGAGTCTATGATATAAGCACCTTCCTCAACTAAACGTCTAACCTCAGCAGTACGAACTTGTTTATATTCCCCATTTAGTATATTACAAGCAACTAGAGCAGCCATATTTGTAGCATCTTTCGCAGTTGTATAATATGGAGAGTAACATAATTCTAGTTCTTTTAAATCTTCAATATTTGCTCTATTCATAATCATCGCAGCAATAACATCTACACGTTTTTCAACTGTTCCCATACCTACTGATTGAGCACCTAAAATTTGCCCTGTTGGTACTTGGAAAATAAGTTTAAAGTGAATTGGATTGGCTGATGGAATTAATCCAACTTTATCTTTAGGAATGATATATGCAACATCGTAATCAATGCCTAATTTTTTACAATCTTTTTCATTAAGTCCTGTACTAGCAGCTGTATAATCAAATATTTTTACTACAGAAGACCCGATTACACCTGTATTTCTATATGTTCTACCATATAAGTGATCCGCTACTGCTCGCGCTTGACGTTGGGCTGGTCCAGCAAGAGTCAAACGAACTTTTTTATTTGTAATAAAGTGGGTAACTTCAATAACATCCCCTACTGCATAAATATCTGGGTCACTTGTTTGATAATGATGATTTACTAAAATACCACCAGTTTCTCCAAAATCAAGACCTGCATCTTTCGCTAATCCTGCTTCCGGAACAACTCCAATCGCTAGAACTACAGCGCCAGCTTTAACTTCTTTACCAGATTCTAGAATAACTTTACCGTCACTAACTTCAGCTAATTTTTCATTATATAATAACTCTACACCTTTATCATGAATTTCTTTATTTAATATTTGAACTAAATCATAGTCCATTGGAGCTAAAATTTGATCCGATCCTTCTACTAAAGTTACATTTTTACCAGCTTCTCTTAAGCTTTCCATAACTTCAAGACCAATAAATCCTCCTCCAATAACAGCTACATCTTGTACATTATTATTATCGATATATTTTTTTAATCCATCAATATCTACAACATTTTTTACTGTAAATACGTTATCTCTATCTACACCTTTTATTGAAGATGGTCTAATCGCTCTTGCACCCGGAGATAAAATTAATTTATCATAGCTTTCTTTGTACTCTTCCCCTGTGTCAACTTTTTTAATTACAATTGTTTTTTCTTCTTTGTTAATTTTAACAACTTCACTTAATACTTTAACATCTAAATTATATTGCTTTTTAAGTAATTCCGGTGTCATTAAAATTAAATCATCTGCTGTTGGTACAATCCCAGATAGGTGAAAAGGTAAACAACAGTTAGAAAAACTAACGTGTGGTCCTTTTTCGAACACTTGAATATCCGCATGTGGATCCAATCTTCTGATTCTTGCAGCTGCTGACATACCTCCAGCAACTCCCCCTACTACTAAATATTTTTTGCTCATTATATAAGCCCTCCTGTTATTAATAATCTTGTTTGTTTTTTAAAAATTTATAAACTATTTAAAATCGTTTTTATCTCTATGTCTAGGTGGTACCAAGCAAGAACTTCCTCTAAATAACTTAAGTCCTGCCACTGCTCCTAATGAAATAGCAACTAAGAATACCCAACCAGAAATTGAGAAATTAGGTAATGAAGAGTATAGTGCTCCAATATTACAACCTTTTGCAAGTCGAGAACCAAATCCCATTAATAATCCACCTAATCCAAATAGCATTGCATTTTTTGAATTGAATTGTAGATTTAATTTAAATCTTCCCGCCATAAGGAATGCTAAGAATGCTCCCACAACAATACCGATGTCTAAAATTACACCTGCATCAGCTAAAATACCGTTTGAAATCGCCTTATAAACTGAATCAAAGGCTTTATCTTCAAAATGAACACCAAATAAACCTAAAAACCAAACTGCTAAGTGAGTAAATGCAGATGTTACCCCCCATGCTTTATTGTTAAATAATAAATAACATCCTGAAATTATAGCTAGAATGAATGCTCCTGTTTTGAAGCTCCATCTTTCAACAAAAACTTTATGATATAATGCCATACCCCAAGGTTTCACGTCTAAATTGTCTTTAAGTTCTTTTTCAAAATCTTCATAATCAGATTTCGGATCTAAATATGTACCTTCTTGCTTTCTCTTATTCTCATACTTTTTAGTTAAAACGTACAAAAATAGCAACCCTAATAACGTTACAACAATTGCTCCAAAATATCCAAAGTATTGTGGCAAATGTCCTCTAACTCCAACTTTACCAATTGGATTTCTATCTATTACTTCTCTTAGATAGTGCCCAGGGATAGTTCCTAATACAAATAGTGGAAAAGCAATTAAAGCATGTCCTTCACCTTCCCCAAAATCTGCTAGTGTACCAGAAGCACAACCTCCGGCAATAATCATACCTATACCGAAAACAAATCCGCCAATAACTGTACCAATATTAGTCATAAAAACATTTTGTGTTCCAGGAATTATTGCTTCACCATTTTTTGCTAAAAATGCTGGAATAGCACCTTTTAGACTAGCTGTCCATTGGACTGTTCCATAGATTAATGTTACTGCAGCAAACGTCATTAACAGAGCTTTTGTTAAACTCCCCTCACCTCTGACGTAAATTCTTTTTATTCCTCCAGCAAAACCAAATCTTGAACGCGTTAGTGTGTACCCAAATCCAAGACCAGCAATAAGCCCGAAAATTAATTTTGGAGTATGTAATTTATACGCAAATAAAGCCATAAGTACTATTATCACACATCCAATAATAGGCTGAATTTTGTTAAATCGTTTTGAAAATTCTCCTGTGTTCATAAGTTTTTTCTCCTTTTTATTTATTTTATTACATTTTAAACAATCGAAATTTTATATTATTTTTCGTTTATTTAAAAGTGGATTTCGTATTATAATACAGTCCCTATTATATATATATATATATTGTCAACTCACTTATATCAATCATTTTGAAATATATTTTTATTTTTAAAAAGTTATTATGGATGCCTACTTTTTTAACACTTTAAGATGGAACTATAAGGTTCTTTTCTTTTGGATTTAAAGTATAATTATTTTTATAATTATAGACAATATAGATCATAAAAAGATAATTCATTTTATTTACTTAACTTGTATAAGTCTATTTCAATTTAATATGTTTTTTAATTTAATGAATATAATTTCATCTATTACAAGACAATTACTTTTCTACACTTATAATATATTTATTCTCTATATTTTTAAAAATTAAACTTTAAACCATACTAATTGATAATAATTCTATATCTATAAACATAGCTGAAATAATATTATATTTAATGTACACATTTTTTAACCACTCTAAATCTACAAATAAAAAAAGCTATTAATCAGTCTAAAATTGAGAACATGTTTCTCAACTTCAAACTAATCAATAGCTTCATTTTAATTTTTTAACTTCAATCTAATTTTTCTAATCGTAAAAATCAGCAAATTCATAATAATGCTCGAAAAGACTATCGGCATATATACATTAAGCACAGATGCTCCAACTTCTTGACCTTCTATTAATTTATAGTATATTCCTATGAACAAAACTACTAATGCAAGTGCATTAATTAATAATGGTGAAAGCCACAATTTCTTAAATGCTATATTTAAAATATGGGTAATAAACCACGATCCAAGTATATACCATTTACTATAGGTATACCAATATGCCAATAAGACTATTAAACTCATTATTTTAACTCACTTAAAAATCTTGTAGCAATTTCTTGTGGTCTAGTTATTGCTCCACCAACAACTATGCAGTGTGCTCCAGCTTCAAATGCTTGTTTTGCTTGTTGTGGAGTATGAATTTTACCTTCCGCGATAACCGGAACTTTTACATTTTCTACGATTTCTTTTACTAAACCAGGATTAAATTGTTTTGAATCTTCTGTGTATGGTGTATAACCATTCATAGTTGTCCCAACAAAATCAACTCCTGCTTTTTCAGCTTCTATCGCTTCATCTAAAGTAGAAATATCAGCCATTAATAATATATTCGGATATTTTTCTTTAATTTCTTTAACGAATTCACTTGGAGTTTTCCCATCTCCGCGCTCTCTATTCGTACAATCTAAAGCGATAATATCTGAATCTGCTTCTACTAATTGATCAACTTCATCCATTGTCGCTGTTATATAAGAAGCATATCCTTCATATGATTTTTTAATTATACCAATTACAGGTAAATTTGTTTGTTCTTTAATTTGCTTAATATCTAAAACACCTTGAGCTCTAATAGCTTTTACTCCTGCATTTTTTACAGCTTGTGCCATCAAGCACATTACTCCACCTTCTTCTTTGTATAAGGCTTCTCCTGGTAATGCTTGACAAGAAACTATCATTTCTCCTTTTAGATACTCTAATAACTGTTGTTTGTCCATAAGCTTATCCTTTCACGGCCCCTAAAGTAACACCTTGAGTAAAGTAATTTTGGAAACAAATGAACACGATAATCATTGGTAGTGATGCTAATGATGCCCCTGCCATCAGTAGTCCATAGTCATTAGAGAACTCTTGTCCTTGTGCTAATGCAGCTAACCCTAAAGGTAATGTAGACATATCTGGTGTGTTAGAGAAGATTAATTGTGAGAAGTAGTCGTTCCAGCTAGCGATAAATGTAAAGATCGCTAATGCCCCGATACCTGGTTTAATGATTGGTAACGCGATATTCATGAATGTTCTAATTTCGCCACAACCATCAATTCTTGCTGACTCAAGTAATTCACCTGGAATTGCTTGAGAGAATTGTCTCATTAAGAATACCCCAAATGGCCAACCTACTGCTGGTAAGATTAATGCATAGTATGTATTCATTAAGTTAAATTCAGTGATTAAGTTTAATAATGGTATTAAAATTACTTGTTTTGGTAATGCCATTGCTGCAACAAACACCATAAAAATTACTTTAACACCTGGGAAGTTTTTCTTAGCTAATGCATATCCTGCTAATGCTGAAGTTGCGCAAACTAAGAATGTTGTCATTACTGAGATAAATACTGAGTTAAAGAACCATCTTAAAGTATTTGATGTGAATAACTTCTCATAGTTTTCCAATGTTGGAGTAGATGGCCACCACTCTGGTGGAATTGTTATCGCTACATCTTGTAATTTAAATGATCCTGATGCAATCCAATAAAATGGGAAAATAAAGAATATAGTTAACCCTAGTAATATTATCATTGATACTATTTTAAAAATACTTATATTTTTCATTCTAAATCCTCCTAATCATTATCGCTAGATAGGAACTTGAATTGTAAGATTGAAATTATTCCAATAATTACAGCAAGGATAATACCCATCGCACTAGCTACACCATGATTTCCGTTTTTAATTGCTGCTTCATAAACTAGATACATTATTGTACTTGTTCCATAGTTTGGTCCCCCAGCTGTTAATAACTGGATAAGAGCGAAGATTTGGAACGAGTTAATTGTTGTTACAACAACGATGTATAATGTTGTTGGTTTAATCAGCGGCCAAGTAATTTTTGTAAATACTTGCCATTTTGTTGCTCCATCAATTTCTGAAGCTTCTAATAATTCTTTTGGAACGTTACCTAAAGCTGCAACATAAAGAATTATCGGTTGACCTAATGAAGTAGTAATCAGAATCGTAATAATAGCATATAATGCTGTTTTCGGATTTCCTAACCAGTCAACATTTTCACTAATTAAGTGCATTGACTTAAATACATAGTTTAAAATTCCATATTCTGGGTGATAAATCCAAGCCCAAACAACTGTAACAGAAACTACAGAAGAAATAGCTGGGATGTAGAATACTCCACGGAAGAATGATCTTACTACGGCACTCTTATTATAAATAGTTACCGCAACAAAGATCGATACTAACACAACTATAGGTACCGCTACAACAGTAACTATAATTGTATTAATAAGTGATTTCATAAATGGTTCATGGATTGTTGCTCCATTACCACTGAACATTAAATCTGAATAGTGTTTTAATCCAATAAATACTGGATTTTTCTTAGCAAAACTATATAATGATAACTGAAGTCCACGTAACATTGGGACCAATACGAATGTTATGAAAAATAAACTAACTGGCAAAATAAACAGATATGCACTAAAGTCTATTTTTTTTCTTTTCTTAGTAGTTTTCATAGAACCTCCTAAAAAGTTTATTTTTTATCTGAAAGAGGGATAGAAGCAACTCTATCCCCCTTCATACGTCAAATTACAATGCTTCTTTTATTGTTTTATTTGCATCTTCTACAAATTTATCTAATCCTTCTTTAGGTGTAGTTTTTCCGTTTAGAACACCTTGAACCATGTTGAACCATAGAGGTCTCATTTTCGCGAAACCTGGAATAGTGTTGTAGTAAGTAGCATATTGTCCAGTTAATCCTTCAGCGAATTTAAGTTCTTCTGAATCATATAATCCAGTTTCACCTTTTTTAGCTGAGAAGTTACCAGATGCTAGTAGAGTACGTTTACCCCAATCTTTATCGTTTACCATGAAGTCAACGAATTTTTTAGCTGCTGCTGCTTTATCTTTGTCTCCGTTATCAAAGATAGCTGGTCCTGCTACTAAGTAGTCATATTTAGCTTTTCCACCATTGTTAGGGAATGGTAAGAATTTGTAGTTAAATCCTGATGCGTGTGATGCTGCGATACCAGGTGAGAATAAGATTGTAGTTGCTGCACGACCTGATTTGAATGCTTCAAGAGCGTCTTTAGCTTCTAAAGCTACCCCTTGTCCTAATAGACCTTCATCGTATGCTTTTTTAACCCACTCTAATCCTTTAACACCGTTAGCGTCGTTGATTGTATATTTACTGTTTGCATCATCTGTGATCCAAGAGTTGTATAAGTTTGCTACGAATGCTCTTGGTCCTTGGTCTCCTGCTTGTGATTTAGTGTAGAATAAAGCTGGAGTTATACTTGAATCTTTTTGTTTTACTGCTTTTAAGAATTTTTCATATTCTTCAACAGTCCAACTTCTATCTTGTTTGTTTAATGGTAATAAATCAGTTACTCCTAATTTATCAGTTAAGTCTTTGTTAACACCCATTAAGAATGGTGCTACCCCTTGTGGATACATGTAAAGTTTATCTTTATAACTAGATGCTTTAACTGCTGCTTCATTTAATTTAGATTTATCAACATCATCTAATGGAACTAATAAATCTTTAGCTGCCCAAGCGATTACACGTCCTGGTGCATCATAGATTACGTCTGGAGCAGTTTTTGATTGAATAGCTGTTTCAACTTTAGCTGGTCCATCTGTAAATTCAATTTTTTGATAATTAACTTTAATATTAGGATTTTTAGCTTCGAAAGCTTTGATTAAAGCTGCGTCGAAATCCTCAGTTTTTTTGAATTCTTTATCTTTTGTGAATTGTGGGAAATCCCAGTAAGTAATTTCTACTTTTTTGTTAGGATCAGCTGCTTTTTCTTCTTTTTTGCCACCCACACATCCTGTTAAAACAAGTGCTGTAGTCGCTGCTACTGCAAATAGTTTATTTATTTTTCTCATAATATGAGCCTCCTTATTTTTTTATTTTTTTTAAAATTTTGACGTCTTATTTAATTTACTCTAAGATGCTAAGCTCTGTATCAACATCGAAGAAGTGAGCTCTGTTCATATCTAGTGCAAAAGTTAATTCATCACCCATTTTAATGTTTTGTCTTGAGTGAACGATTGCTTTGATACTTTCACCGTTTAAATCAGTGTGAACAATATACTCTGAACCTAATAACTCGGCTACTATAACTTTAGAAGTAATCTTAGCGTGTGAATAAGTTTCTAATACTAATGGATCATTAGAAATATTTTCTGGTCTAATTCCTAAAACAACTTCTTTTCCTTCATATCCTAGTTCTTTAAGTTTGTCGTAATATCCAACAGGGATTTCAATTTCTCCTCCACCTTTTGTAACGAAGTTACCTTCTACAACTTTACCTCTCATGAAGTTCATTGTTGGTGCTCCGATGAATCCAGCTACAAATAGGTTTTCTGGATGATCATAAATATCTTTAGGACTTCCAACTTGTTGAACTACTCCTTTTTTCATTACAACAATTCTGTCTGCCATTGTCATAGCTTCAGTTTGGTCGTGCGTTACGTAGATAGTAGTCGCTCCTAAAGTATTGTGGATTTTAATAATTTCCGCTCTCATGTTACTTCTTAGTTTTGCATCTAAGTTTGATAACGGTTCGTCCATAAGGAATACTTTTGGACTTCTTACGATAGCTCTTCCTAAAGCAACCCTTTGTCTTTGACCTCCAGAAAGTGCTTTAGGTTTTCTATCTAAAAGTTCTTCTAAACCAAGGATTTTAGCAGCTTCCTCTACTTTTGCTTTAATTTCTTCTTTTGGTACTTTTCTTAATTTCAAAGCGAACGCCATGTTATCGAATACCGTCATGTGAGGATATAAAGCATAACTTTGGAATACCATCGCGATATCTCTATCTTTAGGTTCAACATCATTAACTAATCTATCCCCTATGTAGAATTCCCCCTCCGTTATGTCTTCTAAGCCTGCGATCATTCTAAGAGTAGTTGATTTCCCACAACCTGATGGTCCAACAAATACTACGAATTCTTTATCCGCTACTTCTAAATTAAAATCTGTTACTGCACAGAAGCCATTATCATATTTTTTATATATTTTTTTTAATGATAAACTTGCCATGATAACCTCCTATAAAATCTGTATATTTGTCTTGTCACAAAAATAGTACCATATATGAAACCGTTTGTAAAGACTTATTTTAAATTATTTAATGTTGTAACATTAATAATATAACATTATTTTTTTATTTTGTTTAAACATATACCAAACTATATATCCTTAAATTATTTTAAAAACATATTGAAACAAACATTACACAGGCTTATTCGAACAATTTGCTCATATAAATTTTCAAGATTTCTACTAACTACCTATACAATAAATTTAATGTATTAACATATATATTGTGTTAAATATTTATGTAAATTATAGCTGTTTACATGTTTCCGGTAGATAATTATCTTTTTCTATATTGTAAGAGTTTACACATGCTATTTAACTATATTTATATGTATATTATATAACATCTAGATATTACCCCTTGTATATTTAACTTAAATTTAATTAATATTTTTTCAAATTTTATTCAATAGAATTATAATTTTTATAAAAATAAAAAAGGCAAAAGTGCATGACTTTTGCCTTTATGGTTGATTGTATTTATCAATTATCGTTTGATATTGTAGAATGCTTGAACACCTGGGTATACAGCTGTAGCATCTAATTCATCTTCAATACGTAATAATTGGTTGTATTTAGCAATACGGTCTGTACGGCTAAGAGAACCTGTTTTAATTTGTCCAGCGTTAGTTGCAACTGCGATATCAGAGATTGTAGAATCTTCAGTTTCTCCTGAACGGTGAGAAATTACAGCTGTGTAACGAGCACGTTTAGCCATTTCAATAGCGTTTAGAGTTTCAGTTAAAGTACCAATTTGGTTAACTTTGATTAAGATTGAGTTACCAACACCTTGTTCGATACCTTGTGATAATTTTTTAGTGTTAGTTACGAATAAATCGTCCCCTACTAATTGCACACGGTTACCGATACGGTCTGTAAGTAATTTCCATCCTTCCCAGTCGTTTTCATCCATACCATCTTCGATAGTGATGATTGGGTATTTGTTTACTAATTCTTCTAGGTAGTCAACTTGTTGTGCTGAAGTACGAACTGCTCCACCTTCACCTTCGAATTTAGCGTAGTTGTATACTCCGTTTTCGTAGAATTCAGAAGACGCACAGTCAAATCCTAAGAATACATCTTTACCTGGTTCTAATCCAGCAGCTTTAATTGCAGCTAAGATAGTTTCAACAGCATCTTCAGTTCCTTCGAATGTTGGAGCGAATCCACCTTCATCACCTACTGCAGTTGATAATCCACGGTTGTGTAATAATTTAGCTAAGTTGTGGAATACTTCAGCTCCCCAACGTAAAGCTTCTTTGAATGTAGGAGCTCCTACTGGTAAAATCATGAACTCTTGGAAAGCGATTGGAGCATCTGAGTGAGATCCACCGTTTACGATGTTCATCATTGGAGTTGGTAATTCTTTAGAGTTAGTTCCTCCTAAGTATCTGTATAGAGGTACTCCTAAAGAATCAGCTGCAGCGTGAGCTACTGCTAAAGATACACCTAAGATAGCGTTAGCTCCTAGACGTCCTTTGTTTTCAGTTCCGTCAAGTTCGATCATAGCATAGTCAATAGCTACTTGATCAAAAATATCAAATTTACCTTCTAATAAAGGTGCGATTTCTTCATTAACGTTAGTTACAGCTTTAGAAACACCTTTACCTAAGTAACGTCCTTTATCTCCATCACGTAATTCAACAGCTTCGTATTGACCTGTTGAAGCTCCTGATGGTACTAATGCACGTCCAAATGCTCCTGATTCAGTTGTTACTTCAACTTCTACAGTTGGGTTACCACGTGAATCTAAAACTTCTCTTGCATATACTTCTGCGATAATATCAAATGTTTTTGCTAACATTAACTTTCTCCTTGTTGTTTAAATTTATAATTCTATTATACTATAATTTATTTAATTTTGCTAAAATTAAGCTAATTTTGCTCCTTCTAGAAGCGCTAAGAATGATTCAGCTTCTAGAGATGCACCACCTACTAATGCACCATCTACGTCTGGGCAAGATAGGTATTCTTTTACATTTTCAGGTTTAACTGATCCACCGTATTGAATACGAACTTTTTCAGCTACTTCTTTTCCATAAAGTCCTTCAACTACGTCACGAACTGCTTTACACATTTTTTGTGCATCTTCTTTTGTAGCAGATTTACCAGTTCCGATAGCCCAAATTGGCTCATAAGCGATTACTGATGAAGCCACTTGTTCTGCTGTTAAATCAGCTAAAGCACCTTTTACTTGAGCACCTACGAATTCAGCAGCTTTTCCTGCTTCATATGTTTCAAGACTTTCTCCACAACAGACGATCGGTAATAATCCATTAGCAAAAATTGCTTTTGCTTTTTTGTTAATATCTTCGTCTGTTTCGTGGAAGTAATCACGACGTTCAGAGTGCCCGATTACTACATAGTTTACTCCCATTTCAGATAATACTTTAGGTGAAGTTTCACCTGTGAAAGCACCTGAATTTTCAAAGTAACAGTTTTGAGCTGCGACTTTTAATTCAGTTCCTTCTGCTGCACTAAGTAATGCACTTAAATCAACAGCTGGAGCAGCAATTCCTGCTTCTACTTTATCTGATGATGGTAATTTTCCAGCAAGAGCTTCAACAAAAGCTTTAGCTTCTTGTGGATTTTTGTTCATTTTCCAGTTTCCTGCGATAAATGGTAATCTTGACATAATGTTACTCTCCTTGAGTTTTAATATTATTTATTAGATAATGAATCAATTCCTGGTAATACTTTTCCTTCTAGATATTCTAGAGAAGCTCCACCACCTGTTGAGATGTGAGAGAATTTCTCAGCATATCCTAAAGAAATTGCTGCTGTAGCACTATCTCCACCACCGATAATAGTAGTAGCACCTTCTAAGTTTGCGATAGCTTCACAAACACCAATTGTACCTTTAGCAAAGTTAGGCATTTCAAATACACCCATAGGTCCATTCCAAATTACTGTTTTTGCTCCTTCAAGAGTGTTCTTGAATAACTCAATAGTTTTTGGTCCGATATCTAATCCTTCCTCGTCAGGTTGAATATCACCTTGTGCTACTCGACTCGGTGCATCATTCGAAAATTCTTTAGCAACAACATTATCGATTGGCAATACAAGTTTATCTCCAGCTTTGGCCATTAGTTCACGAGCATATTCAACTTTATCATTTTCACAAAGTGAAATTCCGATTTCTTTACCTTGTGCTTTCATGAAAGTATAAGCCATACCTCCACCAATAATTACTTTATCAGCTTTTTCTAATAAGTTTTCAATAACTGCAATTTTATCAGAAACTTTTGCTCCACCTAAGATTGCAACAAGTGGTCTTTCTGGATTATCAACTGCTCCACCGATAAATTTGATTTCCTTATCAACTAAGAATCCTGATGCAGAGTTTCCTTCACCAATGTTAGATGCAATACCTACGTTTGAAGCATGTGCACGGTGAGCTGTTCCGAATGCATCGTTTACAAATACATCCCCTAGAGAAGCCCAATATTTAGCAAGTTCTGGATCATTTTTAGATTCTTTTTTACCTTCAACGTCTTCGAAACGAGTGTTTTCAAACATTAAGATTTCTCCATCATTTAATCCTTTAACTGCTTCTTCTAATTCAGCTCCACGAGTTTCAGCTACGAATTTCACTTCTTTACCTAATAATTCTGATAATCTAACAGCTACTGGCGCTAAGCTTTTAGATGCTTTATCAGCTTCTTCTTTAACACGTCCTAAGTGTGAGAAAGCAACTACCTTAGCACCTTGATTTAAAGCATACTCAATTGTTGGTAATGCAGCAGTAATACGATTATCGTTTGTAATTTCACCATCTTTTAAAGGCACGTTGAAATCAACACGCATTAAGACAGTTTTCCCTTGTAAGTTACCTAAGTCTTTGATAGATTTCTTCATGGAAAGCTCCTTTTATTTATATTTTAGAATATATGAGACAAGATATAAGTCGAAATTGACTTATATCTTATCTATTCTTCTATTATCTATTATAGATTATTTAATTAATCCTGCAAAGTATTTTAATGTTCTTACTAATTGAGAAGTGTAAGACATTTCGTTGTCGTACCAAGAAACAACTTTAACTAATTGTTTGTCTCCAACTGTTAATACTTTTGTTTGTGTTGCATCAAATAATGAACCGTATTCGATTCCTACGATATCTGAAGAAACGATTGGATCAACATTGTATCCAAATGATTCGTTAGAAGCAGCTTGCATTGCAGCATTAACTTCTTCAGCTGTAACAGTTTTTTCAACTACTGCTACTAATTCTGTTAATGAACCTGTTGGTACTGGTACACGTTGTGCAGCTCCATCTAATTTTCCGTTTAATTCTGGAATTACTAATCCGATTGCTTTAGCAGCACCAGTTGTGTTAGGTACGATGTTTTCAGCTGCTGCACGAGCACGACGTAAATCTCCACCACGGTGAGGAGCGTCTAGTGTATTTTGATCTCCAGTATATCCGTGAATTGTAGTCATTAATCCTTCAACTACTGTAAAGTTATCGTGTAAAGCTTTAGCCATTGGAGCTAAACAGTTAGTTGTACATGAAGCACCTGAGATAACTGTTTCTGTTCCATCTAAAGTTTCGTGGTTTACATTGTATACAATAGTTTTAACATCGTTTCCACCTGGAGCTGAGATAACAACTTTTTTAGCTCCTGCTTGAATGTGAGCTTCTGCTTTTTCTTTAGAAGTGAAGAAACCAGTACATTCTAATACTACATCGATTCCTAATTCTCCCCATGGTAGTTCTGCTGGGTTTGCGTTAGCAAATCCTTTGATTTCTTTACCATTTACTACTAAACTTCCGTTTTTTTCTATAACTTCACCTTTAAAACGTCCTTGAGTAGTATCATATTTTAATAAGTGTACTAATTGATTAACTGGTGTTAAGTCGTTAATCGCTACTACTTCAATTCCTTCTACGTTTTGGATTCTTCTTAAAGCTAGACGTCCGATACGCCCAAATCCATTAATTGCTACTTTTACTGACATTTTTTAGTTCCTCCTAAAAATTATTATTAACTTTTTTTATTATTTTTTTGCAAATAGCCTCATCAATAATCAATGTTGCATTAGCAGGTTTTGTATTTAAGTAACTAAACACAGCATCCGCCTTTTCTTCACCACCAACTATCGTAAAGACATTATCAATGCCATTAACATCTTTAAAACTCATACCTATAGTAGAGGTTTTAAATATTTCGCCACCTTTTTCATCGAAGTAACTTCCGAATGATTCACTGACAGCTTTCTTCTCTTCCAATACTTCCAAAATCTCTTTTGAAGATTTTCTTCTATGAGCCATTTCAAAAGCATTCCCTATACTATGGATAATTATCGATGTTTTATCTATAACATCAAGAGCATTTTTTACAACCGGTTCTTTAATAAGTTCTTCTAATGCTTTTTCACCTATATTATCTGGCGCATGCAGTAATTGATAATTATGACCAGAATTCTTAGCCATCTTCGACGCAATATCATTTGCTTGATATTCCGTGTTAACTACCGATAGACCACCTCTTATAGGCGTTATAGTAACATCTTTTCCATAACCAAATGTTTCATTAGCTTTGCCGGCTATGTAATACATAGTACTACCACCACTAACTCCAATTACGCATTCTTTAGTTATTTTAGCATTAACTTTATCCAAGAGTAGGCTTGTCATTTCTTCTCTAGTCGCTTCATTATTAATGAAGTCACCAGCTACTATATGAATTTGTTTTATTGAAAAATTATTCTTGATAAAACTTCTCTCTTTAGCAAAAGAATCATTTATCACAGATTCCTTTATTTCCAAAAGAAGCGTTTCTCCTTTTTCAGTAACACTCATTCCTGTAGAATTTTTTGTAATTAATCCTAACTTGGATAGAACTTCACATTCTGTACGTAATTGCCTTTCAGTCATATTAATAAAATTCAACAATGTTTTTCTTCCTACTGGCTGATTTACTTTAATAGTCACCAGCAGTTCATATCTATTATTAAATTTCATAAACATTTCAGGTACGAGTCTACTTTGCATATGTAACAAATGTAAAATATCCATCTTAAGTTTCCCCTGTGTGAATTAAAAGTTTATTTGTGGACATCATTTGTCCGGTTAGGTCGTTCTTCGACCAACAAACACCAAAAAAAATAAACTTTCTGATTAAAATTATAACAAAGGAGACTTTAAAAATCAAGTCTTTTTATTTAAATTTAATCAAAAAATTCATTTTTATTTTAATATAGTCAATAATTCTATTAATATAATAAAGTAAAATACAAAAATCATTTCGTATTCTTTGTAATTTATAGGTAGATTCGAAATATATTGGCTAGGATAATTAACCTCGATATCTTTTTTCAAATTAGCTACATTCAGATCGTCAAAATTATATCTAGTTAGTAGATTATTTAATTCCACATCTCCATAGTAAAATATCTTTTTCACTTTCGAAGAAAACAAACTATCCGAAATCGTAATACTCTCGACAACAGCTAACACAGACAATAAATCACGTTTTCCATTAACTGAGTTTTCCGAAATAAGACTAAATAATTTTTTCAACAAAAGTCGCGGTATTTTGTATTTTAACTCTAATACTTCAAAATCAACTTCTTCTTTATTTTGTTGCACTTTCTTTGTATTCGTTGCTTTAACAGTTGAAGTTTTATCTCCATCTTTTTCAACAAAAACAACTGCACTCTCTTCTATTTCTAATATTTGATTTTTATCAAATCTAAATTCCCCATTTAGATTTTTCAATGTTTTTTCTTGATCTAACTTTTGATATGGTCGTTTAAATTTATTATCTTCTAGTAGATAATACCCTCTATACGACTTGTGATATTTAAATTTCAACTCTACACCTCTTTCCTAATTTGAATCATTTAATATACTACCATAATTATAAAAAATATTCAACCTTCTATATAGCACTATCATTATTATAACTTTTCTTAAAACAATTCCTTTAATTTCTCATTAGATATCCCTGATTCTAATAGTATCATTAGTTTAATTCTTGCTTTTTGACCACTTAATCCTGTTGTAAATATAACTCCATCTTGCTGAAATCTCTTTCCACCACCCTCGTAATCATAAACATCTTGAGTAACACCATTAAAAGCTCGCGATACAAAAACTACTGGTATACCATTTTCTATACAACCTTTAATAGCTTTAACAGTCTTCGGCGGCAAGTTCCCCGCACCTAAAGCTTCTATAACCAATCCATCCGCTCCTATCTTAAGAACTGCATTGATAAGTTCATCATCCATTCCGGCATACGCTTTTAATAAATAAACTTTTTTCCCTGTAGTATTAACCTCATAATGTTCTGCTCTTATCAGTTTTTGAAAATAAATAACACTATTTTTTGAAACTAAACCTATAGGCCCAAATGTTGGTGTTTGAAAAGTAGCAACATTAGTAGTATGTGTTTTTGTGACATAAGTGGCCGTGTGAACCTCATCATTCATAACAACCAAAACTCCTTTATCCGCACTCTCTGTACTAGTTGCTACAACTAATGCACTTCTTAAATTTGCAAGTCCATCCGCCCCTATTTCATTGCTAGAACGCATTGCACCTGTAATTACTACTGGTATATTTATATCTAAGGTTAATTCTAGATAATAGGCAGTTTCTTCAAGTGTATCTGTTCCGTGCGTAACCACAATCCCATCATATCCTTCACTTACCGCTTCTTCTATTCTATCTTTTATACCAAGCATTTCTCGTTCTGTTATCTGAGGAGATGCAAGATGGTATAAATCCTCAACAAACAAATTACCAATATAAGAAAATAAAGTACCTCCTACACCAATAGGATTATTATCAGTAGGAGAAACCTTCCCCGTAGTTTGATTCTCACTCATTGATATAGTTCCACCAGTATTTAATATTAATATTCTTTTCAATTCAAATAACTCCTCTTTAATTTCTTAGATTTTCATAACCGTTCACAACCAAATCAACCTTCCCATTTGCTGGATTGATTACAAGTCCATGAACTGGCACATCTTTTGGAATCAACGGATGTTTAGTTATCATATTTACATCATGTCCAACACTTTCTTCTACATCATCAAATCCATGTAGCCATGCATTTAAATCAAGACCTGAATATTGCAAAATATCTAAAGTTTCTTTACTCACACCTCTAGTCTGCATTTTTTCCATAATTAAATTAGTATCAATATTTTGCATACCACAATCATGATGCCCCATAACAATAATTTCATCAGCTTTCAACATATAGACTGCAATTATTAAACTCCTCATGATAGATCCAAATGGATGAGTTAATATTGCACCAGCATTTTTCACTACCTTTACATCTCCCGAAGATAAATTTAAAGACTTTGTCGCAAGTTCTACTAATCTCGTATCCATACACGTAAACATAACTACTTTTTTAGCAGGATACTTATCTTCAGTTTTATATTTTTCATATTCTTCAAACTTTACAAAATATTCATTGTACTCTAACATAGAATCTAACAGTCTCATTTTAACTCCTTTTGAAAATCATCGTTTAAATTTTTACTAATATTTTCATTATACTATACTTAATGAATAACGTAAACTTTCTAAATTCAACAATTTAACAAAGATAAAAGATGTATTGTATGATTAAAATCATACAATACATCCTAAAAATTATTTAACCCAATTTACTAGCTTTTCAGCCTCTATTGGACCTTTCGAACCTTGTTCATAAGTATATAATGGAGAACCTTGTTCTTTGTACTTAGCAATTAGCTCATTAACAAATGTCCAAGATACCACTATTTGATCC
This sequence comes from uncultured Gemella sp., assembly GCA_963525505.1. GTDB lineage: Bacteria > Bacillota > Bacilli > Staphylococcales > Gemellaceae > Gemella. The sequence continues at coordinate 26,244 of CAURKK010000004.1, read as the reverse complement.
CATTGTGAGAATAATGATCTATCTTCTTTAAAGCAAGCATCTAATAGTCTTTCATATGCTTCCGGTGTATTCATTATATTTTCTAATATACAACTTTGACAAAAATCTAAAGAAATTGGCTGTAATTCTTGATCTGCACCTGGTTTTTTCGCATTAAATTGGAAATATACACCTTCTTCAGGCTGTATTTTTATTATCAGTACATTTCCTGGTGAAGTTCCAACAGCTTTGAATTGAACTACTACTTGAGTTTCTCTCTTCTCTAACATTTTACCAGTCCTTATGTAGAATGGTACGCCTTCCCAACGCTCATTATCTATAAATAATTTAAGCGCTGCGTACGTTTCTGTCTTAGAATCAGCTGGGATATTAGCTTCTTGCAGATACCCTTCATATTGACCCATTACTAAACTTTCGTGAACATCTACAATAGGTTTCATTGCTGAAAGAAGATTATACTGACTTTCATGAATACCACGACTTCCATCCTCTTTTGGTTCTTCCATAGCTACTAACGATAGCACCTGCAATAGATGATTTTGAACCATATCCTTTAAAGCACCACTCTCATCATAGTAACTGGCTCTTGTGCCAACTCCTACTGTTTCAGCAGCACTAATTTGGACGTTTTCTATGAAATCTTTATTCCAAATACCTTTGAATATAATATTTTCAAAACGTAAAGATAAAATATTTTGAATCATTTCTTTTCCTAAATAATGATCTATATGATATATTTCTTCTTGTTTAAAAAACTCCGCAAGATTATCATTTAATAGCCCAGCATTTTCTAAATCTTCTCCGAAAGGTTTTTCAATAATAACTTTTGCATTATTTTCTGAGCAATATTTTTTCAATCCATTTGTTATAGTAATAAAGAATGATGGGGCTACTGCATAATAATATACATGGTTTTGTATATCTTCTTTATTATAGAACTCTTGTAGCATTTCATAATGATCTTCGTTAGTCATATCCATCTTAAAATAAATAATTCTATTAGCATAAGCGTTAAATTGCTCATCGTCAAATTTAGTACGCGCATACTCTTTTACCCATGTACGTGCTATATCTATATATTCTGATTGAGTATACGCTCTACGCCCTATTACTACAATTTTAAAATCATCAGCTAATTTTCCTAATACGTTCAAGTTATATAATGCAGGTAACAGCTTTCTGTATGTAAGATCTCCTGTTCCCCCAAAAAGTGTTATTGCTGTTTTATTTTCCATTGTTCCCAACCCAGTCATAGTGATAACTTCCTTCTTTATCTGTTCTTTCAAAAGTATGCGCTCCAAAATAGTCTCGTTGCGCTTGAATTAAGTTAGCCCCACTATTAGCTGTAGTATAAATATCTAAATAAGAAATTGCAGATGTCATAGCGCTTAGCGGTAATCTATTTGCAATTGCTAATGCAGCAACTTCACGTAGACTTTCTTGTCTTGTTTCAATCACTTCTTTAAAGAATGGATCAAAGATTAAGTTTTCTAATTTTGGATTATTTTGATACGCTTCAATAATATTTTGTAAAATTTTCGCTTGAATAATACATCCACCACGGAAAATTTTAGCAATTTGTGAATAATCAAAAGTCCAGTTGTATTCTTTTTCAGCAGCTTGTAATAATTTGAATCCTTGTGCATAAGATACAATTTTCGAGATGAATAGTGCATCTTTAACAATGTTTTTCAATCTTTCTTTATCTTCTACAACCGCATATGGCTTACGAGTGAATTCTTGTTCAGCACGAACACGTTCTTCTTTAAGGTTTGACATATATCTTCCATTTAAAGCAGCTGTAATAACTGATACATCAATTCCTAAATCAATAGCTTGTTCGTTAGTCCATTTACCTGTACCTTTTTGTTGAGATTTATCTAAGATTTTATCTACTAAGTAGCTTCCATCTTCTTCTTTAACTTTGAAGATATTTGCAGTGATTTCAATTAGATAAGATTCTAACTCACCCTTATTCCACTCTTCAAAAGTTTCTTGCAGCTCTTCATTTGTAAAATCACCTAGGTGTTTAAGAACTTTATATGCTTCAGAGATTAATTGCATATCACCATATTCAATTCCATTGTGCACCATTTTAACATAGTGACCAGCTCCACCAGTAGATGTATAACTACAACATGGAACATCATTAACTTTAGCTGCAATAGCCTCAAGAATAGGACGGATTTCTTCGTACGCTTTTTCATCTCCACCTGGCATTAACGCAGGACCAAATCTAGCGCCTTCTTCACCACCTGATACACCTACTCCAAAGTAGTTAATACCTTTTTCAAGTAATAAATCATATCTTCTTTGAGTATCTTTGAAGAATGAGTTTCCTCCATCAATGATGATATCTCCTTGATCAAGTAGCGGTGTTAGTTGTTCAATTAAACTATCAACAGCAAAACCTGCCTTAACCATTAAAATAACTTTTCTTGGTTTTTCTAAACCATCGATTAATTCTTGTAGTGAATATCTACCTACTACATTATTATGTGGGTGCTCTTCTAGCATTTTATCAACAACGCTTGTCGTTCTGTTAAATACTGCAACCTTAAATCCATTATCTGCAATATTTAAAGCCAAATTACTTCCCATTACTGATAGACCGATAACTCCTATATTCTGTTTCATTAATGAACCTCCTATTGTTTCTTATCTATGATTATACCACTAAAGTATCTATTTGTGGAAATATTTTTATCTGAGAAAATTTTTTACTATTATTTACTTAACTTACTTAACACATTAAAACACTATTCCTATTATATATTTTAATAACATATAAAAACTATTTAAGAAATATAATAAATAAAATAACAATAATTTAGTAACATTCCAAGAATATAAATAGCTAAATATAAACATTTTTTAATTTAATAGCATTTTAAAATTATATCTCAACTTTATATTTAAATAGTATAACTTTTTTATAAAAGCAATGTACCATAAGTTTAAAAAACAAAATATACAACAAAACTATAAACAAACTACTTGATTTTATTATTTTCATAATATATAATGTTAGCAAAGAAATGGAAACGTTTACTTTAAAAGAATAATAAAGGAGAATTGAACTATGACTGAAGTTAAAGTTTTAAAAAATTTTATTAACGGGGAATTTGAAGATAATTCAAATTATGACTATATTAACGTATTAAACCCTTCTACTGAGGAAGTTATTGCAAAGATTCCTTCTTCTTCAGAAGCTGATGTAGACCGTGCAATCGATGTTGCTGAAGTTGCACAACGCGATTGGGAAAAATTACCAGCAGTTCAAAGAGGTGCTTATCTTAGAAAACTTGCTGAACGTATTCGTGAGCGCGAACCTGAAATTACACAAACTATTGTTAACGAAGGTGGTAAAACTTTCGATTTAGCTAAAGTTGAAGTATTATTCACAGCTGATTACTTAGATTATATGGCTGAATGGGCTAGAAGATACGAAGGTGAAATCATTCAAAGTGATAGACAAGATGAACACATCTTCTTATTCAAACGCCCTCACGGAGTAACTACTGGGATCTTACCTTGGAACTTCCCATTCTTCTTAATTGCAAGAAAAGCTGCACCTGCACTACTTACTGGTAATACAATCGTATTAAAACCGAGTCAACTTACACCAATAAACGCTGATATTTTTGCTGAAATCTGTGTAGAAGTAGGTCTTCCAAAAGGTATTCTTAACGTTATCCACGGACGTGGTTCTGTGGTAGGAAACAGATTAGCTTCTAACCCTAAAGTTGGTTTAGTAAGTTTAACTGGTAGTTTAACTGCTGGACAAGAAGTTATGAGAGCTGCTGCTGAAAACATCACTAATGTTTCTCTAGAACTTGGAGGAAAAGCACCAGCTATCGTATTTAAAGATGCAGACCTTTCTCTTGCTGCTAAAGCTATCGTTGCCTCTCGTGTAATTAACTCTGGACAAGTATGTAACTGTGCTGAAAGAGTATATGTTCACGAAGATGTTAAAGATGAATTCGAAAAATTATTATTTGCTGAACTTGATAAAGTTAAATTCGGTGACCCTAACAAAGAAGGTGGTTTAGATTACGGTCCACTTATCGAAAAACGTGCTGTGGATGCTGTTGTAGAAAAAGTTGCATACGCAGTTAAACAAGGTGCTACACTATCTTATGGTGGAACTCGCGATGAAAATCAAGTAGGATACTTCTTTGGACCAACTGTTTTAACAAATGTAACAAACGAAATGAAAATCATGAAAGAAGAAACTTTTGGACCAGTAATCCCTGTTGCTACATTCAAAACTTTAGAAGAAGTATTGGAATATGCTAATGATTCTGAATATGGATTAACTTCATCAGTTTATACAACTAACCTTAATACTGCATTCAAAGCTGTTAACGGGCTAAAATTCGGTGAAACATATATTAACCGTGAAAACTTCGAAGCAATGCAAGGATTCCACGCTGGACGTCGTAAATCTGGTATTGGTGGAGCGGATGGTAAACACGGATTAGAAGAATATTTAACTACTCAAGTTGTTTACATGCAATTAGATAACGAATAATAAACAAAAAACCAGATTCTAGGGACACTAGGGTCTGGTTTTTCTTTTAATTACTATAAATGTATTACTTGATGGGTTTACTTATTTCATATTTATACATTATTTAAGTTTCTACTAACTCTTTTCCAAAATTTAGAATTAATTTCACAACAATATTTATTGCATTCCCTTTTTTTCTTATTTTCTATTTTATTTTTTAAAAAAGAATTGACAAATTTTCAGATAAATGTTAATATTTTAACAACAATTAAAAAGGAGCTACTCAATAATGAAAACAACCATATTAATTAGTCAAAGAGAATACTTTTTTGTGCCATTTTAGAAGCACTTATATCTCATATCATTGTAGATATAAGTGCAACGATGTCTACAATGGCTAATTAAGTTTGTTTTTCGGCCATTGGTAAAAATACTAAATGGCCTTGAGTATGATGTTATATTTATTTTAAAAGCTATTTAGTATTTTCTAGATAGCTTTTTAATTATTTATAAATCACATTTAGGAGGAAAATTTTATGTCAGATAATTCAAAATGGAGTTCTAAAATAGGTTTCATACTTGCTTCTGCTGGTTCAGCTATAGGTTTAGGAGCGGTTTGGAAGTTCCCATATATGACCGCAGCAAATGGTGGAGGTGGCTTCTTACTAGTATTTCTTATCTTTACATTATTAATCGGTCTGCCACTACTTCTTGCTGAATTCGTACTAGGTCGCGGTGCTGGAGTATCAGCGATTAGAACTTTCGGTAAATTAGGAAAAAATAAAAAATACAATGTTATTGGTTATATCGGTGGATTCGCCCTATTCATTTTACTATCATTCTATAGTGTCATCGGCGGATGGATTCTAGTATATCTTGGTATTTCTATTGCAGATGCCTTAGGAATTCACTCTACTACTGATCACGCAGCGCTTTTCGTTAGTATTATTTCTAACACTTGGATTGCATTAGGCGCACAAGCACTATTCATCTTATTGAATATTTATATCGTATCTCGTGGAGTTCAAAAAGGTATAGAAAAAGCATCAAAAATTATGATGCCTCTATTATTCATTATATTCTTAATAATTATCACAAGATCGTTAACTTTACCTAATGCGATGAGTGGAGTTACATATTTCTTAAAACCTGATTTTTCTAAAATCACTAACTCTGGTATTTTATTCGCACTAGGACAATCATTCTTTGCACTGTCAATCGGGGTTACAGCTATGCTTACCTATGCTTCTTACCTTGACAGAAGAACTAATTTAGTTCAATCTGGTATATCAGTTGTACTGATGAACATTGCAGTTTCTGTAATGGCAGGACTTGCAATCTTCCCAGCGATGAGTTCATTCGGTATGGAGTCTGAAGGCGGACCAAGCTTATTATTCATCGTATTGCCTCAATTATTCAATAATATGGCTTTTGGTAAAATTTTCTACATCTTATTCTTAATATTATTCCTATTTGCTACAATTACTTCATCAGTAGTTATGTTAGAAATTAATGTAGGAAATATAACTAATCAGAGAAATACTAACCGTACTAAATTCAGTGTAATTATCGGAATCCTAACTTTCATCGTTGGAATTCCTTCTGCATTATCTTATGGTTCACTATCTAATACATTAATATTCGGGAAAACAATTTTTGATTTAATGGATTTCTTAGTATCTAATATTTTAATGCCACTTGGTTGTCTTGCATTATCAATATTCACAGGATATATACTTGATAAAAAAGTAGCACTAGAGCAATTACACATTGATGAAAATAAAAAATCAAGCTTAGTATTATTCAAAATATGGCTATTCTTACTAAGATACATCCTTCCAATTATTATCCTTATCGTTTGTCTAGCACAATTCTTATAATACAATATAACGAACAAAACTATCACATTATATATTTCATATTTTGTGATAGTTTTGATTTTTTATCATTGACATACGTTTTCATTAGTGTTAATATTAAGTCATGAATTAAATATTTCTTCGGGGTCGGGTGCAAGTCCCAACCGGCGGTGACTAGTTTACTAGAAGTCCGTGAGCGCAAGCTGATCTGGTGAGATTCCAGAACCGACAGTAAAGTCTGGATGGGAGAAGAAATTAATATTATTAGGATAAAAACACCTAATACTTATTGAGAATATTTTTATAGCCTATAGTGCATCTAAATGCACTAAGGTCTATTAATCGAATATAAAACCAACCATCAATCCCGATTAAATTTGACATTCAAATGTAATTGGGATTTTTATTATTATAAAGGAGTTGATAATATGGATACGTATTTTATGAATCTTGCTCTTCTCGAAGCCAAACGCGGTGCTAAGTACACACACACTAACCCTTTGGTCGGAGCAATCATAGTCAAAGATAACGAAATTATCGCAAGAGGTTCACATCTTCGCTATGGATGTGAACATGCCGAAAAAAATGCTATTTCTACTTGCAAAACTCCTGAAAAATTATTTAATTCAACACTATACGTTACTTTAGAACCTTGCAATCATAAAGGAAAACAACCACCTTGTACTGATTCTATTATAAAAATGGGAATTTCAAAAGTAGTTGTTGCTCAGTTAGATCCTAATCCGATTGTCAGCGGAAAAGGAATCAAATACTTGCAAGATAACGGTATCGAGGTAGTAACTGGTATCCTTGAAAGAGAAGCATATTTCTTAAACTATGCTTATAATCTATTTCATACAGAAAAAAGACCTTATGTAGCTTTAAAACAAGCCACTAGTCTCGATGGAAAACTAGCCTTTACCAACGAGAGAACTCAAATTACCGGTAAAGAAGTTTATGATTTCGTCAGAAATGAAAGAGATAATTATCAAGCAATTCTTGTAGGTGCAAAAACAGTATTAATAGACAATCCAACATTACTGGGCTCTAATACATCACTTTTCCCACCAAAAAGAATTATCTTAGATGCTGAAGGCTCTATCTTTGAACAAAGTAATCTAAATCTATTTAAAGATAGTTCATCTGAAGTTATAATTTTTTCAAAATTTAGTCATGAAAATCTACCTTCACATGTAACAATCATAACTCCTGAAGAATTCAGCATAAAAGAAATTTTATCTGAAATTGCTAAACTCGGTATTCAATCAGTTTATGTCGAAGGCGGACCTTGTATTCACGATCAATTTCTTGCTAGCGGTTGTTGGGATGAGGTCATAACTTATATCTCTCCTATTCTTTTAGGAGGAAATAACACTTCATCATTCACTAGTAACAGGATAACAAATGAAAAAATACAACTTCACGATACTAATGTTACAAAACTCGGTAATGATATAAGAATCTCAGGAAGGAGAGTTTCTCAATGTTTACAGGATTAATAAAAGAACAAGGTAAAATAGTAAAAATTATTAAGTCTAGTCATAGTATAAAGCTGACTATTCAAGCGAGTAAGAATTTACTAGAAACTTATAAAATTGGTGATAGTATGGCGGTGAATGGTGTTTGTCTAACATGTGTTCAAAAAAGCTCATCACAATTCACAGTTGATATTATGCCAGAGACTTATAAGAGAACAACATTTAAAGAGCTAAAAGTAAATGACTCTGTAAATCTTGAACCTGCAATGGGGCACTCAGATAGATTCGAAGGTCATATAGTTTCTGGACACAGTGATGGTTTAGCACAGTTGGCAGCAAGGCAAAAAGACGAAAATGCCATTCTACTTACTTTTTCATATCCTAGTAAATTCCAAGGTGAAATAATTAACCAAGGATCTATTACAATTAATGGAATAAGTTTAACAGTAGTAACTTGTGATAACAACAAATTTACGGTGTCGCTAATTCCACATACAGCTAAGCATACAAATTTAGAAAAATTAAAAATTGGTGATAGTGTAAATATAGAAACAGACATATTAGCGAAATACATTAAAGCTCAATTAAAACTATTTGGAGGAAAGTTTAATGATTAATAACATAAGAAAAGCAATAGAAGATTTAAAAGCTGGAAAATTAATCGTTCTTATCGATGATGATGACAGAGAAGCGGAAGGAGATTTAGTTGGCCTAGCAGAGTTAGTTACTGGCGAAACTGTTAATTTTATGGCAAAACATGCTTGTGGTTTAATTTGCGCCCCAGTTTCAACTGAAATTGCACAAAGATTAAATCTACACTCTATGTTAGATAAAAATACAGATCCACACGAGACTGCGTTCACAGTTAGCGTTGACTATAAAACATCAACTACAGGAATCTCAGCTTTTGAAAGAGCAACAACTATAAAAGAATTAGCAAACCCAAATTCTAAACCTGAAGATTTTAATAGACCTGGGCATATGTTCCCCCTTATCGGTCGTGACGGTGGAATTAAAGTTCGTCGCGGTCACACAGAGGCAAGCTTAGATTTAGCTAAATTAGCTAATAGTACAGAAGCTACATACATCTGTGAAATTATGAATGAAGACGGAACTATGGCTAGAAGAGATGATTTGTATGAATTCGCTAAAAAATGGAATTTAACTGTCGTAGATTTAGATGAACTTACACGTTTTTTGTTATTTGAAGACAGCGTCAAAGTAAAATTACCTACAGAATTTGGTGATTTTGATTTACAGCTGTTTGAAGATGAATTCTATAAAGAACACCTTATTATTAGCAAAGGAGATTTGAATTCTGAAGAACCTCTACTAATACGAGTACACTCAGAATGCTTAACTGGTGATGTATTCTCTTCTCATAGATGTGATTGCGGTGAACAATTACATGCCGCACTTCAAAAAATCTCAGAACTAGGTCGCGGTGCTGTTCTATATCTTCGACAAGAAGGACGCGGAATAGGATTACGCAATAAACTTCTTGCTTATCAATTACAAGAACAAGGTGTTGATACGTACGACGCAAATGTTCAATTAGGTTTTGCACCTGATGAAAGAGATTATAATATTGCAGTAGACATACTAGAATATTTAGGAATAAAATCTGTAAAACTACTTACTAACAATCCTGACAAAGTAGAACAACTAAGCTCTTTAGGAATAAACATAGTCGATCGTGAACCGATTAAAATAAAACCACATAAAGAAAATAAACACTATTTACAAACAAAAAAAATAAAATTTAATCATTTTTTAGATATATAAGGAGAACATTATTATGACAACATTTGAAGGAAAATTTATAGGAAAAGATATTAAAGTAGCAATTGTAGTGGCACGTTTTAACGAATTCATTACTTCTAAATTATTAGGTGGAGCAAAAGATACACTTATTAGAAACGAAGTAAAAGAAGAAAACATCGATGTATACTGGGTTCCAGGAGCTTTTGAAATTCCATTTATCACTAAAAAATTAGTATCTACTAATAAATACGATGGTGTTATTACATTAGGAAGTGTTATTCGTGGAAGTACTAGTCACTATGATCTAGTTTGCAATGAGGTAGCAAAAGGTGTTGGTCACATTAGTCTTAATAGTGACATTCCTGTAATGTTCGGAGTTATAACTACTGAAGATATCGATCAAGCTATTGAAAGAGCTGGATCAAAAGCAGGAAACAAAGGTAGTGATTGTGCTCAAGGTCTTCTTGAGATGATAGATTTAACTAAACAAATTTAAAACTATAGGTTATATAAGAAAACCGAAGTATAGGTCTAAATCCTACCCCAACTTTCTTTTGTATACTGAGATGTAAAATAAAGCTAGGAACTTGAACTTCAAGCTCCTAGCTTCTTATTATCTATATTATTATTTAGAGTAGTTTGGACTTTCTTTTGTAATTTGAACATCATGTGGGTGAGATTCGATTAATCCAGCACCTGTCATACGAACAAATTGTGAGTTTTCACGAAGTTCATGTAAATCACGTGAACCAGTGTAACCCATACCTGCACGTAATCCACCAATGATTTGGTAAATTGTTTCAGAAACAGCACCTTTATAAGGTGTACGTCCTTCGATTCCTTCTGGAACTAATTTCTTACCATCTTCTTGGAAGTAACGGTCTTTAGATCCTTTTTCCATTGCAGAAATTGATCCCATTCCACGATATGCTTTAAATGTTCTACCTTGGAAGATTTCTAATTCACCTGGTGATTCTTCACAACCAGCAAGCATAGATCCTAACATTACTGCGTGTCCACCAGCAGCAATAGCTTTTACTACGTCTCCAGTATATTTAATTCCACCATCAGCGATAATTGTTTTTCCTAATTCACGAGCTACTGTTGCACAGTCGTAAATAGCTGTGATTTGCGGAACTCCTACCCCTGCAACTACACGTGTAGTACAGATTGAACCAGGACCAATACCTACTTTTACAACATCCGCTCCAGCTTCAAATAAATCACGAGCAGCTTCTCCTGTTGCTACGTTTCCAGCAATAATATCTAAATTAGGATAGTTAGTTCTTAATGTTTTAACTGCGTCTAATACACCCTTAGAGTGCCCATGAGCTGTATCAACTACAATAGCATCAACTCCAGCTTCTACTAAAGCATCTACACGTTCTACTGTATCATTTGTAATTCCTACAGAAGCTGCAACTAAAAGGCGCCCTTTATCATCTTTTGCAGAATTAGGATATTTAGCTAATTTTTCTATATCTTTAATAGTAATTAATCCCGTTAATTTCCCTGCTTCATTAGTCAAAATTAACTTCTCAATTTTGTGACCTCGTAGGATCTCACTAGCCTCTTCTAAAGTAGTTTTTTCAGGAGCTGTAATAAGGTGCTCTTTAGTCATTACTTCGCTAATCTTGATATCGAAGTCTGTTAAGAATCTCATATCACGGTTAGTAATAATCCCTTCTACTTTCATATCATTTTCGTTGTTTACAATAGGTACACCTGAAATTTTGTATTGTTGCATTAAATTTTCAGCTTCATATACTAAGCTATCTGGTGTAAGGAAGAAAGGATCTGTAATAACTCCACTTTCTGAACGTTTAACTTTTCTTACTTGTTCAGCTTGCTCTTCAATACTCATATTTTTATGAATAACACCGATACCACCTTCACGTGCCATTGCAATTGCCATTTTGTGTTCCGTTACAGTATCCATCGCTGCAGAAATAACAGGTACTGATAGTTTAATTTTCTCTGTTAAACTAACTTTTAAATCAACCTTTTTAGGTAAGATATCACTTTTTGCTGGTACTAATAGTACATCATCAAATGTTAAACCTTCTTTTTGAAATTTATTTTCCCACATTATATTTATGTCCTTTCTTATTTTTCATCATCAGAAATATTAAATTTAACTTCATTATTCTCTAGAGAAGCAATTCTACATAAAGAACAAACATTCACATTTCTCTCATCTAATAATTTTCTACCATCTTGGAAACTTTTCTCAACTAAAATACCTACACCTATCGTTTCAGCACCAGCCTTTTCTACTATTTCCATAAGACCTAAAGTAGCTTGTCCATTAGCAAGAAAATCATCGACTATAAGAACTTTATCATCTTTATTAATGAATTTTTCAGAAACTACTATAGTATTAGTTATATTTTTAGTATAGCTATGAACTTCTGCAGTATAAATATCGTTATTTTTTAATGTCGAAGGCTTGCTCTTCTTAGCGAAAACCATCGGTACATTAAATAAGTTAGCAACCATAATAGCTGGTGCAATACCACTCGCCTCAATTGTCAAAATCTTTGTTATCTTCTCTTTTTTAAAGTACTCGTAAAAAGATTCCGCCATTTTCATCATTAAACTAGCATCGATCTGATGGTTTAAAAATGAATCAACTTTAAGGACATTATTATCATAAACCTTACCATCGGTAATAACCATTTCTCTTAGTAATTCCATAACTCCTCCTATATAAACTTTGAGTAATTTTATTAATGATACCAAACTTTCTTTAAAAATTCAAGGGGCTTACAAAATGTTATTCATTAAGCCCCTTTATTCATAATATTATTTTAAATTGTCTAATAACTCTGTTATTTCATTTTGAGAAAAATGATATTTTTCTTTACAAAATGCACAAACTAATTCCGTCATCTCTTGATTAGCAATATCTTCCAATTCTTCTCTACCTAATGTTACCAAAACATCTCCATAACGCTCTTTAGAACAAGTGCATTTAAACACAACATCATTCTTATGTAAAATACGATAGTTTTCTTCTCCACCAAAAATTATATTAGCAATCTCTTCAGGTGTTTTACCTTCATGAATAAGAGTAGAGATTGGTTTTATATTACCTATCGCTCTTTCTATTTTTGTTATTGTTTCATTTGTAGCATTCGGAAGAACTTGAAGAATGAATCCACCTGCAGCTATTACAGAATTATCAGTTTCCACCAATACTCCTAGAGATACTGCAGAAGGAACTTGTTCACTTGCAGCAAAGTAATACGTAAAGTCTTCTGCGATTTCTCCTGATACAATCGGTGATGTAGTAGTATATTTCTCATTTAAACCTAAGTCTTTTACCACTGTGATATTCCCACCACCTACTACTCCTCTTACATCAAGTTTACCTTGAGCGTTACTTGGAATATGCACTTGCATATTTTTAGCATAAGCAGTTGTTTCCCCAAGCTCATTTGACGAAGCATATATAGTACCTATAGGTCCATCACCACGAACTGCAACGTCAATCTTATCTCCACTTTTAAGCATAGCCCCCATCATTGTTGTAACCGTGGCTGTACGACCTACTGCTGCGATTGTAGTCGGGTATGCATCATGTCTTTGTCTAATTTCTTCTACTAAATCTGTAGTTTTCGTTACAAAAAATCTAATTTCATCGTTAAAGGCTAATCCTCTAATCAAATAATCTTTCATTAAAATAAATTCCTTTCAAATACATATACTTCTAAAAATTTCTTAAGATGTATTATTATACATTTAATTTCTATTATTGTCTATTTTTTATATTTACGAATCTTTACAATACTAATAAATAAGAATAAATATATTTCAATTTAATTTTTATTGTAATTATCAATAAATTCTTCCATTTCAGAAACACTTTTTGCAAATAAAGTTCTAGCCCTATCTTCCTTAGTTAAGAATCCTTCTTCAACCATCTTATCAAAATATTGTTCTAGAAAATCATAAAACCCATTAATATTCATTAAAATACAAGGAGCATCTTTTTTCCCTACTCGAACCCATGAAATCACCTGTGATATTTCTTCTAATGTTCCAGGGCCTCCCGGTAGAGCAATAAAAACATCACCTAAATCAACTAGCTTAGTCTTTCTTTCTGACATATCATCAACTATAATAAACTCAGTAATCCCAGTATGACTAATTTCTCTATCAACTAAAAATTGAGGCATTATACCAATAACTTCACTGTTTTTTTCTAATACAGTATCAGCTATAATTCCCATTAACCCTACCTTTCCACCTCCATAAACTAGTGTGTGGTTATTAGTAGCAATCCATTTACCGAGTTCCATAGCATTTTCTTTATACGCTTCATTTCTACCATTATTAGCACCACAAAAAACTGTAATTTTCATAATTACTAGCCTCCTTTTAAATGTATGATAAGCTATCTTTATTTATTCCATGTAAAAGATTTACCTCTCTTTCTAGAGTGGTAAATCCTTAGTAACAAAAAATATTATAAGTATTATCTTTCTTTATTCATTTTATACAATTCAATGATACCTTTTAGCGTTAATTCTTCATCAACTATATCAACTACATCGCTATATTTCGCGATAAATTTAGATAATCCTCCTGTTAAAACTACTTTATAATCTCTACCCAAATCTTTTTGCAAATGGTGTATAATATTTTCAAACTGACCTAAAAAACCGTAGAATAATCCTGCTTGCATTTGACTTGTTGTATCTAAACCTAGCGACGTACTTACCGCTTCAAATTCTACCCTTGGTAATTTTGCAGCTCTTGAATAAAGTGCTTCTGCACTAATATTCATACCAGGACAAATAATTCCTCCACGGTAATTCATATCTTCATCTACACAGTCAAAAGTAGTCGCTGTTCCAAAGTCTACTACAATAGCAGGTAAATAAGAACTTACTTTTGCACCGACGATATCAACCACACGATCTGCACCTAGTTTACTACTGTACGGTTCCGGAACTTTTATTCCAGTATTAATTTCACCTGAAACAATAACCGGTTCTTTTTCAAAATATTTTCTACTTAATAATTCTAAAGAAAACATCATTTTTGGTACGACACTTGATATAACTACTCCATCAAAATCCTCAAACTTTATTCCTTTATCTATAAAGAAATTTCGAATAATTACGTACAGCTCATCCTCTGTCTTAGTATTATCAGTAGCAATGCGCCAAGAATGAAGCATTTTATAATCACTTTCAAAAACTCCAAGTACAATATTCGTATTTCCAACATCTAATGCAAAAATCATTTTTAATCTCCTATGATTAACTTATTTTAAGAATGATTATATTATACCACAATTACCCTAATGCAAGTAGTAAAATACAAGTTAAAACTATCATCTTCTTACATAGTACAAACTAAAAAAGATTATTGACTAATTAAATAGCCAATAATCCTTTTTAACATAATTATCTTTTAGATAAAGATTCTCTATATTTAAGAGGTGTCATTTTTACTAAAGTTTTGAATATTCTAATGAAATAACTTGTATCGAAATATCCGATATAATCTGCCACTTCTGAAATCGAAAAATCAGTATTTGCTAATAAGTAGCATGCATTAGAAATACGTTTGTCATGAATATAGTCTACAATACTAATTCCCATATCTTTATTGAAAATAGAAGATAAATAACTCTTATTCACACCAAGATAATCACTTACATTATCTAAGCTGATTTTCTCAGAGATTCTATCGTTGATATAAGCTATACAATTACGAACAACCGCTTGTTTATCTTTGTATTTATTTCTATCTACAAGTAAACAATAGCTTCTGATTACATCTTCAGATAAATCATAGTTATCAAGTTTATTTTTAATCTTAACCCATAACTCTTCAATACCAAGGTAGTCGTCATTGTGTTGCTCTAAAGCATAACGTAATAAATCATTCATATTATAAGAACGTCTACGACGTACATTCACACCTTGCTCAACATGATTTTCATCTACACCATGATTTCTTTTACGTAAGTCAAAAAGCATATTTACACGAGAGATGTTCCCATCAACTACAGCTTCTAAAATTTCACGTTTGAACTTAACTTCACTTTCTAAAATACCGTTTAAATAAGTGTTTTTTCTTGAAGATGCTCTTCTTACGTTCTTAACACTTGAATCTTCTAATAAAACAATTGCATCTAAGAAATCTACATTTTCATCTTCAACTAATAATTCGATTAGATAGTTAAATTTCTTTCTTGGTGTGATTGGTAGCGAAAAATACACATCACAAATTAACTCACTAATACTAGCTCCATACTTAGTTAATGATTCTTGGAATAATTTTGTTGGTATTAAATACTCTAAAAATGGAGTAATTAAATAAAATTCTTCATCATTTTCACTCGGAATAAACAAACAAGAAATCCCTAATCCGCTTTGACATTTTACTAATTTACCTGCAACTAACCCTTCTTTAATCTTAGGGAGATTTCTTTTAATAAATCTACTAAAAATACTACTTAATTGCTCTTCTCCCAAATCAAATCGTATCTCTTCGTCTGAATATTTAAAAGTTAATACATCTCCATTTAAATCTAAAATATCCTTAATTCGCTCAATTTTTTTGAATGAACTTCTCATTTTAACTAACCTCCTAACAACTTTTAATTTTAATCTATTGTAATATCGCGTCTTGCATTTACAATGTAAGAAATTGTAAAGAATACAAAACTATATGCTACTAGCATAATAATTAATGCATTTGCATTGTCAAACTTAAAAAATTCTTTTACAGTGTTACGTCCTGCTTCACTTGCATAATATGAGCTAAATAATGGTACATCAAACATGTGATATTTCGCCCATGAGAATTTTGAAACTGCAAATATTGTTAAAGATTGAATTAATCCAGTTCCTAAAAGTGATAACATAACTAATACCAACGATAGAATTTGTGTTTTAAATACAACACAAACTAATACTACCATGGCAACGAAGAAGATATACACTGCTAAATTAGCTAAATTAGTAATTATAATTTGTTTAGCAACTGTTCTACCAAAATATCCCTCTTCTATTGTATCTTTCAAGTGATTTAAACCTACTTTTCTATCAAAAAATACATAATATTTTGTTACAAAGTCAAATACTGTAGTAACTACTAAGAAAATAATATAGTTAATGAATGCTAAAACTATTTTCGCAGTAAGTATTGCTGAACGAGACTTAGGTTTTGTATATAAAAATTTAATTGTACCTTTTGAATACTCTTGAGATAAGTTGTTAGCCAACATAATTAGTGAGAATACCGTCGCTAACGCAACAGAAACTACTGTTATTCCACTTAGTATTTTCACAGCGTCAATACCATCTTCAAATTGTCTTTTCGTAAAGTAACTATTTAACAAGATAATTCCAAATGATAGTAAGAAGTATAACCATGTAGTTTTCTTTTTGTAATCTTTTATAAATTCATTTATAAATAATTTCATTATTTTCTCTCCCCTCCTGTAATTTGTAGGAATCGATCCTCTAATGATGTATGTAATTCACGAATTGTATCTATTTCTACATTGTTATTAACTAAGTAAGAAATAATACGAGCTTTTTGTTCACGCTCTAGATTTTCAAATACAAATCCATCTTTAGTAAGCTCATATCTAACACCTAATTCTCTTACTAAAATTTCTGTTTTTTCTACATCATGAGTTTTTATTAGAGTTTTAATGATTTCATCTGCTACTAGGTTCTCTAGTTTATCATCAGCGATAATCTTACCTTTTTCTATTACGATAACTCTGTCACAAACTTTTTCAATTTCATCTAATAAATGCGATGAAATTAAAATAGATACGCCAGTTGCTGCGATTTCTTTAAGTTTGTTACGGAAATCTTGAACTCCTTGTGGATCTAAACCATTTACAGGTTCATCAAGAATAAGTACTTTAGGATCATTAAGCAACGCTTGAGCTAATCCTAAACGTTGACGCATACCTAGTGAATAAGTTTTAACTTTCTTTCTAATCACTTTTTTCAATCCAACAAACTCAACTAATTCTTTCATACGTGCTCTTGTTACTTTTTTTCCACAAACACGTGCGATTTGTTTTAAGTTAGCCCATCCTGACATATAATTATAAAATTCAGGCGTCTCAATCATAGAACCCACTTCTCTTAACATAGAAGTTTTCCCTAATCCTAAGGGCTTTTCAAAACAATAAACGTCCCCTTTAGACATTTTTGTAAGACCAACCATCATTCTCATAATAGTAGTTTTCCCACTACCATTAGGCCCTAGTAGTCCAATAATTTCTCCCTCACGCATATCAAAAGTAATATCCTCAACGATAGTTTTTAGTCCTATACGTTTTTTTAAACCTAAGACTTCTATAACTACAGGTTTCTCTACTTTTTTATTTTCTTGTAGATTTTCTTTTTCTACAGCTTGTACTAAATCACTTCTATCAAGTACTACTGTTTCAGCATAATCATCATTAACCTCTTCGCTAACTACTGGCATAATTACAGTTTGTTCGTGATTATCTTGATCACTTTGGGATTTTCTAGTATAAGTAGAAGAATTTTCTATATCAACTTGCTTTCTTATTTTTTCCAATAAGCTGGCATAATCTTCTGATGTTTTTCTATTATTTACCAATTCATCGCTACTTAATATATCTTTATTTTTTTCTGAATTTGTCATTATTTGTAGAAGATTCCTTTCTCATAAATTTTCTTTTATATTATATCATATTTATACTATTATTTCCATTAAATATTTAATAATTATTTTTTATTTTACTACTTTTATCCTTTGATTATCACTAATCATAATTTAAGATTTTTTTATTTATACGTTTCTAAAATAAATATAGAAAATTGAAATCCTACTACTTCAACATTTATTACTTTCTTCTCATTTTATATTTTCTTAAAATTTTGATTATACTTGTATGTACATTATTATAAAAATTCTAAAAATAAATACATAATATTACACATCTTTATATAAGGATATGTACAGTTAAAATCCATATTTGTTTTTATATTAACTTTCTTTAGGGCTGTTACATTAGAATTATTATTACAGATAAAATATACTTTTTTGTATTTACATAATTTTATTAAACTTATTTACATATTAATTACTAAGCGATAACGTTTAATATAAAAATTATACACCAATATATGCTATAATATACTAGAGGTGAACTTCCCATGAAAAAAGAACTTAGAAAAGAATTTCTTTCTGAAAGAAATTCTTTATCAGAACATTACAGAATATTAGCTAGCGAAAAAATCTTTTCAACATTAGAAAAACACAATGCTTTTATAACAGCTGAAAAGATCTTTATTTTTATTGGCTTCGATACAGAAATACAATCCGAACTATTTATAAAAAAATGGATAACTAAAAAGCAATTATTCGTCCCAAAAATCGAAAATAACAAAATGCTTTTAGTTCGAATCACATCCTGGGAGGAACTAAAACCAGGCCATTTCGGAATCTTAGAACCAGAAAGCTCTAATAATTACGCCGGTATTATAGATTTAGTTATCACACCTTCTATAGTTTATGATCAAAAGGGATACCGTCTCGGATACGGTAAAGGCTATTACGATAAATACTTCGCATTAAACAACTATAAAACGAGCATAGGTCTTTCTTATGATAAACTTCTGAAATCATCTGTCCCTATAGCAAATCATGATAGGCCTGTTGATATAATTATAACTGAGGAGAAAACACTAGTAATTAATGAAAAACATAATAGTAACAACAAGTGTAAAAACAACACACGACCTTGACTCCCATGCTGAAAAAATTGCACATGAACTAAATCTACAATGTGTAGCACGAAACAAAAAAACTATTAAACAACTACTTTCAATAGCTAAAGGTGTATTAGTTGTCTATAAAAACAAATTAAGTTATATAGAAAACAACTCAGAACTATTTTTCCATTTAGACACCACTGCACTAAAAATAAAAAACTCAGACAATGAACCGTTAATTGAAATCATAGGTAATGAAAAATATAGCATTCTAGATTGCACAATGGGTCTAGCTGGAGATAGTATACTCCTAAGTTATTATGGCCACCATATTACCGCAATTGAAAAAAATAACATAATCTATCTAATAACAAGTACCGGACTTAAAGAGTATATCTCGAGTAATGAAAAAATCAATGAAGCTATGAGGAAAATTACAACTTTCAACTCTGACTGCTTAGATTTTTTAAAAAATAGTCCCGATGATTCTTATGATATAATCTACTTTGATCCCATGTTTTCTCATAACATCACAGAATCAAACAATCTATCAGGAATAACTCCTCTTGCTGACACTCTGTTTCCTTATGATGACTTCATTAAAGAAGCACAGCGTGTTGGTAGAAATAAGATTATTATCAAAGCTCATTTTAAAGATAATATATTTGAAAAATATAATTTCAAAAGAATAATAAGAAAAAACACAAAATTTCACTATGGATTCATCAATATAAAAAAACCAAAAACTAAGCCCTAAAGCTTAATTTTTGGTTTTTCATTTTTCATTTCTTTTACTGCTAAGTATCCATCATATCCTGTTATTTCTTTGAATTCACGATATAACGAATTCTCTTCAGATTTCGCTCGAACCACAGATTTAAATTTCTTATATGTTGATTTAAATTCCGCTAATTCAACTCCTGACAAATAACATTCTTCTACTAAATCTAAAAATTTAATAATTATAGTTATTTCTTCAGTATTATATAAAGTATAGTCTATCGGATAATTAAATTCCATACCCTAAACCTACTCAAACGTGTATCCAACACCACGAACGGTTCTCAGATTTTTATCATACCCAATCTTACGTAATTCTTTTCTTAAACCTGAAATATATACCTCGATAGCATTAATTGTTGTTTCAGAGTCTACTCCCCATACACGATCAAATATTTCTTCTTTTTCTAAAACTATATTATTATTAATTACAAAGAATGATAATAATTCAAGGTATTTACCTTTAATAGTTTCTAACGTTCCTCCATTAGCCATAACTAATTCATTTTTAAGGTCTAGAACTAAATCTTTATAAGTAATCTCATTTTCACCTTTTAGATTACTTTCGCGTTGAAGTAAGTTCGACATTGTTGTCAGTAAAAGAGAAGCATCAGCTACACGTGGTAAATACTCTGTCACTCTATGCTTCATAACTCTAGCCTTTTCTTCAGTAGACTCAGCTATAGTTATTACAATTACTGGTGTTTTAAATTCTTTTACTTCACGAATATAATCTAATAAATCGATTCCACCCATACCCGGTAGAATACTGTCAGCAATGACAAAATCATACACATTTTCATCAACAAGTTTTTGTCCATCTAATCCATTATAACAAACATCTGCATCAAATTTCTCTGAGATTGCAGCTTTTAGCGATGCAGCTAATAATTTGTCATCTTCTACAATAAGCGCTTTAAGCATCAATAACTCCTCCTTTAATTTTCTATTTACCTAAGATACTATTTTATAACTTTTCTAAAAAAATTACAACTAAAAAGTACCATATTTTTTACCATTTTTTTTGTGTAAAAAAATATAACATACATGAGAGTATTATTCCGGTAAATGCTCCGCTTCCATCTATCAATACATCAACAATATTTCCATCTCTACCTTCTACAAAAGTCTGATGAAATTCATCACTAATAGCATACAAGATAGAAAACAAGTTACTTAATAACACGGTTATTTTAAAATCTTTATACTCATAACTCTTCATAAATAAATTCGATAAATATGCGAATGCAAAAAATCCTAGCGCCATATATTCACTAAAATGACCTAACTTTCTTATCATTAAATCATTAGATAAGTTCGATGACTCCGTACCATTTTGACTAGAAAATATAAATATTGCAGAACATGTTAAAATTAACATTATTAATGAAAAGTATTTACTATATAAAAGTTTAATAAAAATTTCTCCTTAGTATTTATTTTAATATTTTTTTCCTACTTTCTATCATACCATATTATTCTAATAATTGGTAATATTTGTAAGTAAAATAAACAAAAAAATACTTGCACTTCTATACTAACCATCTAAAAAACATAATATTTTCATGAAATTACAGATATAATGAAATTTATGCTCATTTATTATAAATGGAAATTTAATTTTATATATACTTCATCAGTTAATTTTCAATCTTTTTTTCAACAAAAATTTTTAATAGTATGATATAATAAAAGAAAACGAATTCAAAACATGGAGGTTTATTATGCCACGTATAGTTGCTAGAGGATTTAAAAAAGAAGATTTAAAAAAAGTTAGTGCGGAACTTTTCGATACAATTGCAGAAATAATCGAAAGACCAAGAGAAGCATTTACATTAGATTTAATCGAGAGTGTTGCTATTCTTGATGGAGAAGAAATCAGTAGAGCAAATCTTGAAATTGGTTGGGTTCACCGTCCAGTAGAAGTTTGCGAAAAAGTTGCTACAGCTGTCAACGAACTTCTAAAACCGCTAGGATATGAAACAGTTATGATTTCATTCAAAGACATCGATTTAGCATATGAATTTGTATTCAAAAAATAATTATTAAAAAAGGAGTGATTCGAAAATCAGAATTCAGTAGAATCTGATTTTACGAATCACTCCAATTTTTTATCCTTTTACCTGTGTCTCATACATCTTTTTATAACTACCATTTAAAGATAATAGTTGTTCATGAGTTCCATTTTCTATAACTTTCCCTTTTCTAAGGACATAAATCATATCAGCATTTTTTATCGTAGATAACCTATGAGCTATAATAAGAGTTGTTCGTCCTTGTTTTAATTCTTCTATAGCTCGACTTACATTTTGTTCTGTTTCACTATCTATATTAGCCGTTGATTCATCTAAAATTAAAATTTTCGGATCTTTAGCTAATGCTCTAGCTAAACAAATAAGTTGCTTTTCACCAGTAGAAAAGTTACTACCACCCACTTCTACTTTTGAGTCCAACGAACGATTTTCTAAAATGAAATCTCCTCCAACTCTAGATAAAGCTTCTCTAGCTTTTTTTTCATCATTAGAAGTAGTGATATTCTCAAGTAAAGTACCTTCAAATAAAAATGAATCTTGAAGCACTATCGCCGTTTTTTCTCTTAGATATTCCTTATTATAATCATTTATGTTTCTACCGTTGATTAGGACATCACCTTTAGTAGCACTATAGAATTTCACGATTAGATTCATTATAGTGCTCTTACCGCTTCCTGTATGTCCTACAAAGGCTACAGTTTGATTTTCTTTAATCTCTAGATTCAAATCACGAAGTACATAAAAATCATCTTTATAGGCAAAAGATACATTTTCGAATTTAATATTTCCTCGGAAATCTTCTTCAACTACTTCACTTACTTTATCCTCTTCAATTTCTAATTTTAATATTTCTTGAATATTTATCGCTGCACCTTGAGCTTTAATATAATTAGAAATCCCCATGGTAAAATCAGCAATTCTGTATATAATATCAGTAGTATAATTAATAAACATATATACCATTCCCAATGTTACACCGTAGGCATTATTGAAATGAGAATACGCATAGTAATAAACAATACCTATAAAAATTATTATTCTAAATACTCCTGTTATATTATGAAGTAATAAACTATCTACTAGATTTAATTTTTTCCAATATTTATATCTTTCTTCATTGTGTTTATTCCAATCTTCAATACTCTCTTTTTCTTTATTGAAGGCTTTAATAATTTCTAAATTTTGATAATTTTCATTTATAATTCCATTACTTTGAGAAAATTTTCTTCTATATCCTTTAATACTATCGATTGATAATTTATTATATAATTTCAAAACAATATACATTACAGGAAATAGTGCTAACATAAATAATCCAAAGCGAAAATCAACATAGAATAACACCATATAAGAGAAAATTATCTTTAAAGTTATTATTAAAATTTGAACGAATGTCGAAACAAAAAATGTTCTAATTTGGTTAACATCACTAGTTATCCTAGATACTACAGAACCAGCTGGCATATTATCAAAATACTTGATAGGTAGACTTTGTATATGATCATATACTTGCATCTGAATTCTAACATAGACTTCATTAGCCCCCTTCACTAAGTAAATATTTCTAATATAGTTCGATATACCTGAACACAGTAGTATAAGCCCATACCCAGCTACTACGATTAATGATTTTAAAATTATCTGACGTGTCAAATCTCCAGTTATACCATCAAAAACTTTTGATAATACATAAACTCCAGCAACACCTAAACCGACATTTAGCAATGAAAAAACAAAACCAAGGATATATGATTTTTTGGCATGTTTCATATAAGGAAGAAATTGAAATAATGGATGTTTAGTTTTCATCATCTTCTACCTCCTTATTTTGATAATCATCTAGTTGCTTATACCAATCGCAACATTCTAATAATTCTTCATGCGTCCCTGAATTTAATATTTTCCCATTATCTAATACAACTATCTTATCCGCATGTCTCACCGCTGAAATTCTGTGAGCTACGATGATATTCGTCTTACCTTCTCGATTTTTCTTTATATTTTCTATAATTGTTTTTTCAGTGTTAGAGTCCACCGCGCTTAAACTATCATCTAGTATTAATATTTCTGGATTAGATAACAACGCTCTAGCTATACCTAGTCGTTGTTTTTGTCCACCAGAAAGTGATAATCCATTCTCACCAACTAACGTATCGATACCATCTTTGAATCTACTAATATCCTTTTTAATATCAGCTTGTTCTAGCACTTCTTCTAATCTATCCTCTTGTTCATATCTATAGAATAGTACATTTTCTTTTATAGATTTCGAAAACAGCTGATATTCTTGTGGTGCATATCCTATCTTAACTCTTACAGAATAGTCATAATATCGTTCAATACCTTTTCCATCAAGAAGCAAAGTATTTTCATTTACTGGATATAGTCGTAACAGTTGTTTAATAAAAGTCGTTTTACCACTTCCTGTTTTCCCTACAACCCCTATTGTTTCACCTTTATTTATCGTAAAATTAATATTCTCTAAGACATTATTACCCTCTTCATAACCGAAGTTAAAATCTTTAAATTCTATACTACTATTAAATTCAAAATTACTTTCAGCTAGTTCATTATTAACATCAGCTTTTATGTCTGAAATTTCTAGGATTCTTTTTGTACCTTGACGAACTTCTATAATCATAATAACTAATTCAGATAAAGCAATGTACGGCCACTGAATCATACCTATAACTACACAAACTGAGATCAATTCTCCTAGTGTCATCATCCCTAGATTAATAAAATAGAAACCACCAGCTACTGCTATAATATAACTTGTAGCTAAGGATACAGTATTCAACGGTTGATAAACAAGAGTTCTCTTCATGTATTTTTCGTTGCTTTTAGCATAACTTCTAAGTTTTCCTACAAAACTATTCCTAACTTTATCCAACAGACTATATGCTCTTATCACTCGAATACCTTTAACATTTTCTAAAGTCTCTTCTGTAATTTCATCCATAGTTTTCGCCATTTTGTTATAATATTTTTCTTGTACTTTTCGTCTGCTAACTAAATAAACAGTTTG
Source organism: uncultured Gemella sp. (assembly GCA_963525505.1). Lineage (GTDB taxonomy): Bacteria > Bacillota > Bacilli > Staphylococcales > Gemellaceae > Gemella. Next base: position 1,058 of record CAURKK010000004.1, on the reverse strand, counting down.
TATGACTAACGGTATGTGGATTAACAATAAATATATAAAATTCGATTTGTTAAATATAAGTATACTTATAAATAAATTGTAAATTATTCCATCAAAAATCAATAGGATACCGTACCCAAAAAGCGGTGCAATATAATTTGTAATATCGTTAGTAGATCTACTAATTACCTCACCTATACTAAACTTGTTAAAAAACACAGGAGTATGTCCATAAATATCGTATTGAATATCATATGTCATGTCTTTTATGACCTTATCGTATCCTATAAAGGTATAATACTCTTTATAGAAATAAACGACATACAACGCGATTCCAGCTAAGATAATTCTAACAATTTCAGTAACAACACCGTTAAAATCAATTTTTCCACTCGATATTCCATCGACAATATAACTTAGTCTATCCATAGGATATAATGTAAAATAATAAGAAGCAACTGAAGCTAACAACGCTATAAAAATACGCTTCTTATCTCTATAAATAAGGTTAGCTATTTTGTTGAAAATTTGTTTATTATTTACAGTTCCACTCATTTTCTCAACCTCCTTCTTTTATATTTCAATTACATTTTAATAATTATAACATATTTAACAATTATATTTTAACAAAATACAAATAAAAAGAGAGACTCAGAAATCTTCTTTCCTGAGTAACTCACTAAGTCAAATTAGAATCCGACCATATAAATAATATATTTTTCAAACAATCACTGGTAATATTTACTTAACTTGTACAACTGTTAATTAAAAGCTATTTTAAGGATCCATTTTTTCTTTGAATTGTTCGATAGCATCTTTTGCAAGACTATCAACTAATTCATTAAGTTCAATTCCTGCGTGAGCTTTCACCTTAACAAAATTCACTTTAACAGCAGTTTTTACTTTATTATAAAAACTCACATAATCTTGTGTATATGGGAGTTTCGCTTGCCAATCTCCCATAGCCCAGGCTTCTATCCCTTGATAGTCGTAAAACAGAGTGATTTCTTTAATTTTTTTATCGACAGCATACCACATAACAAATTTCGCCGCTTCCAATTCACCAGCAACATTATGTA
>CAURKK010000003.1:0-70600 GCA_963525505.1 uncultured Gemella sp. | reverse complement strand
CAACGATTTTTTTTGCATCTCCTAAGTTTTCTTTAACTTCTGAAGTATATTCTTTCACGTTAGATACGTGTTCTTTAATATCTGTTACATTACTAGATAATTCTTTTCCGTAGTCAACAGCATTATTGTATTTGTTTTCTAAAGCATTTTTAGCTTTTTTAAGATTTTTTACTAAGTCATTGTATAGGTAGATTGCCGCTTCTTCAACACCGTTTTTCTTAGTGTAACGAATCATACAACGAGTATATCCGTAATAGTCTTTAGATTTTTTCTTAACGTATTCAGTGTGATCTTCAACTTTATTTGGATTTTTTGAGTAATAGTTAGCAATGGCAATTCCTGTACCGATTGCGAATAATTTTGATAATTTTGACATGCAATTGTTCCCCTTGATATTTTATTAAATTAATTATAACACATAAATATTTAAATTAAAATAAAATAGACATCAATTAACCCTATTTCAATAAAATTATAGTAAGTCATGGTAATATCAGTATTTATATTTAATGAAAAGAGAAAAATAGACCACAATAATACATTATTACACATTAATTGATGATAACTCTTGAATTAATGTGTAATATATTGTATAATAAAAACTATAATACAAGAAGGAGGAGAAATGAAACTTACTGAGAGACATAAAGCTATAATTGAAATAGTAAAGAACTATGAGCCGATTACCAGTGATGAGATAGCGGAGAAATTGTCATTGGGCAAATCTACTTTAAGAAATGATTTAGCAGTATTAGGGATGCTAGAGATTTTAGAGGCAAAACCAAATGTTGGTTATTATTACAATTATAACTTTTCAACAGGGGAACAACGTGAAGAAATAAAAAGTAAATTAGTAAAAGATGTTATGGGTATAGCAATAACTGCTAAAAGTACAGCGAATTACTCAGAGGTATTATCGAAATTATTTATCTATGATGTAGGAACAATTTTTATAGTTGATGAGAATAATCACCTAGTAGGTGTCACATCAAGAAAAGATATGTTGAAGTTATCAAGAAATGCAGATGGACAAAATCTTCCTATAGTATTAGCTATGACGCGAGTACCAAATGTTATATATATATATGAAGACGAGTTAGTAAGTGATGCGTTAAGAAAACTGATTTTACATGAAATAGATTGCTTACCCGTTATAAGGGATGATAATGGTGGTAAGGTAATCGTAGGTAAAATATCAAAAACTACATTAATTAAGTTATTATTAGAGATACTGGAGGGATAGTATGTTAACTGTACATATAATTTCTGATTCTATAGGTAATACTGCTAAAGATGTTGTAGATGCAGCATTGATCCAGTTTGCTTATGGAAATATTCAGTATAAAGTATTGAAAAATTCTAATGTTTGGAACGTAGAAAAAATAGATTGTATTATGTCCAATGTTGAAAAGGGAGATGTAATTGTGCAAACACTAGTAGACAGTACTTTGGCTGAATATATTAAGAAAAAAGGTGAAGAAAAAAACATAAAAGTTATAGATATTCTAAGTGAAATGCTCAATACTTTTGAAGAAAGACTGGGAGTGAAGTCAGAAGGGAATCCTGGTTTAAATAGAAAGATGGGGGCGGAGTATTTCAAGAGAGTTGATGCATTAGAATTTGCTGTAAAATATGATGATGGTAAAGATATTAATGGATTAAAAGAGGCTGACATTGTTATATTGGGTGTATCAAGAACCTCTAAAACACCGTTAAGTTTGTATTTAGCAAATAGAAATATTAAAGTTATGAATGTTCCTATTGTTCAAGGATTAATATTACCAGAACAGCTATACGAAGAAAAAAGAAAAATTATTGGTTTAACAAATTCTGTAGAACAACTTAACAAGTTAAGGGAAGAAAGACTTAGAACTTTAGGTGTTGATGGAAATACAGATTATACAGATGAAATCCAAATATTTGAAGAATTAGAGTACGCATTAAAGATTATGGAAAAAATTGGCTGTCCAGTAATTGATGTTCAGAATAAAGCTATAGAAGAAACAGCAGAATTGATTATTGGTATAATGAGAGAAAGAGGCCTAGAGGTTTAAACAAAAATTATTATATAATAATTTTATAAAATATAAAATATTAATGGGGGAATTTAAAATGTCAAAAAAATATGTTTATAATTTCAGTGAAGGAAATAAAGAAATGCGATCTTTACTTGGAGGTAAAGGTGCGAATCTTGCAGAAATGAAGGGATTAGGGATTAATGTACCTCCTGGTTTTACTATTACTACAGAAAGTTGTAATAGTTATTATGAAAATGGAGAAAGAATAAAGCCTGAGATTTTAAAACAGATTAATGATCAACTTGAGATTTTAGAAAAAAATATTGGGAAAAAATTAGGAAGTATTGACAATCCGTTACTTGTGTCTGTCCGAAGTGGCGCTGTATTTTCGATGCCAGGAATGATGGATACTATTTTAAATCTTGGATTAAATGATGAAACTACTATAGCATTGGCTAAGAAAAATAATAACTATCGTTTTGCTTATGATAGTTATAGAAGATTTATTCAAATGTTCTCAGATGTTGTTATGGATGTAGAAAAATATAAGTTTGAGGAAGTTTTAACTAGAGTTAAAAATGCTAATGGCTACGAGCAAGATAGTGATATGACTGAGAAAGACCTGTTCAAAGTAGTAGAGGAGTTTAAAGAGATCTACAAAAAAGAGGTGGGTCGTGAATTCCCTATGAGTGTAAAAGAACAGCTTATGTTAGCTATAGAGGCCGTTTTTAAATCATGGAATAATAATCGAGCTAAAGTATATAGAAGACTTCATAATATTAGCGATAAACTAGGTACTGCAGTAAATATTCAAGCTATGGTATTTGGTAATATGGGAGATAACTGTGGTACTGGGGTTTCATTTAGTAGAAACCCTGTAACTGGCGAGGATGAACTTTTCGGTGAATATCTAATTAATGCACAAGGGGAAGACGTTGTAGCAGGTATTAGAACGCCTAAGAATATTAGCATCTTGAAAGATGATATGCCACATTTATATAAAGAATTTGTTGAAATTTCTAAAAAATTAGAACAACACTATAAAGACATGCAAGATATCGAGTTTACTATTGAAGATGGAAGATTGTATATTCTTCAAACAAGAAACGCAAAAAGAACACCAAATGCAGTAGTTGAAGTTGCGGTATCACTAGCAGAAGAAGGTGTAATTTCTAAAGAAGAAGCAATTTTAAGAGTGGGAACAGAGGAAATTAATAAACTTCTTCATGCTACATTTGAGGAAAAATCATTAAAAGAAGCTAAACAATTAACTCAAGGGTTAGCAGCATCGCCTGGAGCAGCAGTTGGTGGTATTTATTTCACAGCACAAGAAGCTGTAGAAGCGGCTAAAACAAAACCGGTTGTATTAGTAAGAGAAGAAACATCACCTGAAGATATTGAAGGAATGGTTAGCTCAGAAGCCATTGTAACTCTACGTGGAGGTATGACATCACATGCTGCTGTAGTAGCAAGGGGTATGGGTAAATGTTGTGTCTGTGGTTGTCAAAACATGATTATAAATTATTCTGAAAAAACGCTAAAAATTGCCGGGGTAACATTACATGAAGGGGATACAATCTCGGTCGATGGAAGCAGTGGTAGGGTGTATCTTGGTGAAGTAGATAAAGTTGATGCCAAATTTAGCGATAGATTCAATAAACTTTTAGGATGGGCTGATGAAATTAGAGAACTTAAAGTACTAGCAAATGCGGATAATGAAACTGACGCTAAAGTTGCTTTTGAGTTTGGAGCTGAGGGAATTGGATTATGTAGAACAGAACATATGTTCTTTGAAGAAGATAGAATTAGTCTAGTTAGAAAAATGATATTAGCAAGTGATACTAATGAAAGAATTAGGTTTTTAGACAGATTACAACCTATTCAAAGTGAAGATTTTTATAAGATTTTTAAAGAAGCGAAAGGTAAATCTGTTAACATAAGATTATTAGACCCACCACTTCACGAATTTTTACCGAAAGATGAAAAAACTGTAAAAGTTATTGCCGAGGAAATAGGTGTAAGTGTTAGTCAATTAGAAGCTAAAATTGCAAGTATTGCCGAGTTCAACCCTATGATGGGACACCGTGGTTGCCGTCTAGGAATAACTTATCCAGAAATTTATTTAATGCAAGCAAAAGCGATCAGTTCAGCAGCAATTAGAGCACGTAAAGAAGGCATTGAAGTCAACGTGGAAATTATGATTCCGTTAGTAGGATTAGAAAAAGAACTTGCAGTTTTACGTGAACAAATAGTTGAATTAGTTGAAAAAGAAATACAGTTATACAATGCAGATTTTAATTATAAAGTAGGAACGATGATTGAGATTCCTCGAGCATGCGTAATTGCAGATAAGATTGCTGAACATGCTGATTTCTTCAGTTTTGGAACAAATGACTTAACACAATTAACATTTGGTTATTCAAGGGATGACGCTGAAAAATTTATAGATATCTATAAGAAAAAAAATATCTTAGAGTCAGATCCATTTGTTCATTTAGATGAGAGTGGAGTTCTGGAGTTAATGAAGATTGCTGTTAATAAAGCAAAAGATGTAAAACCTAATATTAAACTAGGAATTTGTGGTGAACATGGGGGAGATGAAAAATCTATATTACTATGCTCAGAAATTGGATTAGGATATGTTTCTTGTTCACCATACAGAGTAATTATTGCGAGAATAGCAGCAGCTAAGGCGGTAATTAATAATATAGAAGTGGCATCAACTAAATAAAATTTTAAGAAGAGGCTATCGATTATGATGGCTTCTTTTTTATATTGTATAATTACTCTTGGGATGAGAAAACAATGCTACTCTGAAGTTGAAAGTAAGCCTTAGTTTATGGATCATACTATATTTTAGATTGTAATAGTAAATAATTTAAATTTTATATTAACTAATAAGTGCATAATAGGAAAGTGTTATTTATATTACAATATTGTTAAATAATAGTTAATAGATGTAAAGAAAATTGATTTTTTTTCAATTATACATTAAAATTAGTGTAGTATATTATACCATTTTATTATGAAAAATAAATATAAATAAAGTGAAAGTTTAAATATCTAAAAAAGAGAGGATATGCTATGGCAGAAAATAATAACAATCGGTTATCGAGAAAAGATAGGCTCTCTCAAGAAAGAAAGAGTGTTATGCCAGGTGGATATATATCTAGAAGGAATAATAATCCAACAAATAGTGGACAGCAACCACGTCCGCTAACAAATGAAGAAATTATGAGAAGAGGAGGAGTAAATTCAAGTCGTCAGCCTCAGCCTCAAAGAGAACAGGGATCAAACCAAAGACAAGGTGTGCCATCTGCACTACCAAAAAATCCACAGCAAGCGCCTAGAGGTAATAGACCAGGAGGACCAAGACGACCGATTGGACCAAATAGAATAAGTAATCCGAATTCTAAAAAAAATAATAAGGCACTTTGGATGAAAATTTTAAGATATGGGTTATATGCAGCAAGTGTTGCTATTATATCTTTATTCTTATTATGTGTATTTTGGATTTATCAAGCTCCGGCTTTCGATTCTAAAATCTTAGACAATAATTCTAGAACAGTTGTGTATGATGCGAATAATAATGAGGTCGCAAAGTTAGGAAATCAAATAGGTGAGAATTTAGAGACGGCAGATATACCAGAAAAAATGCAAGATGCTATTTTAGCTACAGAAGATAATAGATTCTTTGAACATGGTGCTGTTGACTTTAGACGTTTAGTAGGTGCTGTAGTATCTAACCTTACAAGTGGATTCGGTTCACAAGGGGCGTCTACAATTTCTCAGCAACTAATTAAGAGAACATTTTTGGATGATAATAAGAGTGTTAAACGTAAAGTTCAAGAAGCGTATTTAGCTTATAAACTTGAACAAAATTATGATAAAGAATCGATATTTACAATGTATGTAAATAGAATTTATTATTCAGATGGAGTTTATGGCTTGAAAACAGCTGCTAAGTACTATTATGGAAAAGATTTAAGCCAATTAACTCTTCCTCAAATGGCACTTTTAGCAGGATTACCTCAACATCCAAATACGTATAATCCGTATGATAATCCGGAAGCGGCTAAAGCACGACGTGACACAGTATTGTACTTAATGCAATATCACGGGAAAATTTCTGAAGCGGATGCTACAGCAGCACAAAAAACAGATGTTCTTTCTGGCTTAATACAACGTGATGAAAGTGAACGTGTCTTGTTATCTAGTCAGTTTGATTCTAAATATACTTCTTATATGAATCAAATAGTTAACGAACTAAGAAATAGTAAAGAGTATAAAGATTATGAAGGTGATGTGCTTAATCTTGGATTAAAAATTTATACAAATTTAGATACTAAAATTCAAGATACTTTAACAGAGAGTGTAAATGCGAACTATGCTGGAATTAAACAGGCTAGCAATGTTGCGATGGTTGTATTAAATAATGAAAATAGTGGTATTGCGGCATTATACGGTGGTAAAAAACAAACATTCCATGGATTTAATATTGCAACACAAGCAAAACTTCAACCTGGTTCGTCTATCAAACCAATACTTCCATATGGACCTGCAATTGAGTACTTAAACTGGGGATCTGACCATACTGTTAATGATACTAAGATACAAGGTTCAGAAATCCAAAACTGGGATAGACAATACCATGGAAATATAACTATTAATAATGCATTGGTATGGTCGAATAATATAGCTGCTATTAAGACTTATCAAGAAGTAGGATTCAATAGAGTAAAACAATACGCAGCTAATGTTGGAATGAATATTACAGATGATTCAATTACAACTCCAATTGGAGGAAGTAGTGACGGATTCTCACCATTACAAATGGCAGGAGCATATGTTCCATTTAGTAACGGTGGATATTATGCAACACCTAAAGCAATTAAGAAAGTATATGATAGTGAAGGAACTGAAGTGAAAAGCTTCAGTACTGATGATAGAAAACGAGTTATTAAAGATTCTACAGCATATATCATGACATCTATGTTAAGAAATGTAGTTAATGGGACTGCTGCAAATGCACGAATTAGTGGAGCGGATATGGCAGTTAAAACAGGTACTACTACTTTTGGTGAAGGTGAAGCTCAGAAATTCGGTTTCGATATAAATAACTATTCGAAAGATTCATGGACGATAGGTTATACAAGTAACTATACAATGGCTGTGTGGCAAGGATTTGATGCAATAGATGGTCCTACGAAGTATATGACTCAAGATGATACTCAGAAGACACAAGCATTGTATCGAATAAATATGCAGAATATTGTTAGAATACATCCGCCAAAAGGATTCTCTGTTCCAGGAAATGTTGGATCTATAAATGGTGGGGTTAAAGTTATTTCTGATAGTGAACGTCGTCAAATAGAAGAAGAAAATAGACGTAATAAAGAAGAACAAGAAAGAAGAAATAATAACGATAATAATGACAATAGTGATAATAGTAGAAATGATAATAATTCAGATGAAAATAATAACACTACTAGAAATCAGAATGGTAATTCCAATTCAAATACTACAACTAGAAATAATGGTAACGTAGCTGTACCTGGAAGGAATACAAACGGAACCACGAATAATAATGGTACAAGAAATAATCGGTAATTAATGTAAAACTACTGTAAGAGCGTGTTCTTACAGTAGTTTTCTTTTTTAATATCTTAAAAGACTACACAAATATATAGAAATGTTGTACAATAGAGGAATGGAGCAGTTTATTATTTCTTTGTTAAACTGAATTTAATATTCCATAAAACTTATATAATATTATAAAAATGGATGTGAAGCTATGAAGAAAAAATTAGTTATAATTACAGGAATAAGTGGAGCAGGGAAAAATACAGCATTAGAAGTTTTTGAAAATCAAGGGTACTTTTGTACAGATAATTTACCTGGATTAGTAGTAGAAGATTTTTTAAGAATAATTGAAGAAAAAGAGATTGATAAAACAGCGATAAGTATTGATATTCGAAGCAAACATCTCTTTGTTAATTTAAAAGAATTACTGAAAAAAATACAACATAGTGAATATTTTGATGTTAGAATAATATTTTTAGACAGTGATGATCAAGTGTTGGTTAATCGGTATAAAGAAACTAGAAAAAATCACCCATTGTCAACTGAGTTTAGTTTACTTGAAGGTATTGCTCAGGAAAGAAAGGATATGGATGATGTTAAAGGTATTGCAAATTATATTTATGATACTACTAGCACAACGGTAAAAGACTTGAAACAGAAAATACTGGAAGATTTTGGAATTGAGAAGAAAGACAGTTATCATATTACAATTTCTAGTTTTGGATATAAATATGGAGTTCCAATAGATGCGGATAATATTGTCGATGTTCGTTTCTTAAAGAATCCATTTTATATTAATGAGCTTAGAGAGAAAACTGGCGAAGATAGTGAAGTTTATGACTATGTTTTTGAGGATGAAGTTACTCAAGAATTTTATGATAAGTACTTAAATCTTATTACATATATGGTAGATAAATATCAATATGAAGGAAGAGATAAAGTAGCAATCGCTATTGGTTGTACAGGAGGGAAACACCGTTCTGTAAGTATTGCAAGACGATTACATGAAGATATTTCAAAATTGGGCTACAGAGTATATATAGAGCATAGAGATATTAATAAGGGTAGGTAAGGAAATGAGATCAAAAGTAAAAGTAGTTACTATTGGTGGTGGAACAGGATTATCTGTTCTTTTGAGAGGTTTGAAAAAGTATCCTCTTGAAATAACGGCCATAGTAACGGTAGCAGATGATGGAGGAAGTTCAGGAAAAATAAGAAGTGACATGAATATTCCTTCACCCGGTGATATACGTAATGTTATTGCAGCATTATCAGATGTAGAACCATATTTAGAAAAAATGTTCCAGTATCGATTTGATAGTGGTGAGGTTAAGGGACACCCAGTAGGTAACTTAATGATAGCTGCCATGACTGATATTCATGGTGATTTCTCAACAGCAGTAAAAGTAATGAGTAGAATATTAAACGTGCGTGGGACAGTGTTGCCTACGACTAATGACATAGCGACTTTAAATGCAGTGTTATCAACTGGTGAGATTATTAGAGGTGAGTCTTCGATAACAGAAGCTGGTGGAGTAATAGACCACGTATATATAACACCATCTAGGGTTAAACCTAATGAAGATGTACTTAAGGCGATTGAACAGGCAGATTATATTATTATGGGACCTGGTAGTTTATATACTTCTATAATTCCTAATCTGGTAATATCAAAAGTTTCAGAAAAAATTAGAGAAAGCAATGCCAAGAAAATATACGTGTGTAATGTAATGACACAGCATGGTGAAACAGATAATTATTCAGTATCTGATCATATTGTTGCAATAAACAAACATGTAGAAGAGAACATATTTGATTTGGTAATAGCAAATTCACGTGAGTTTGATGATAGTATTTTATCGAAATATCACAAAGAAAAACAAGAACCGGTCAAAATCGATCAAGAAAAAATAAAAGAGTTGGGAATAAAATTAATAAAAAATAATGATGTTGGAATCGTTGATAATAATACGATTAGGCACAATGCAGATAAAGTTTCTGAATTAATTTATGATTATATTATAGACGATAAGCCAACAATGATTTATAATAAAAGATGAAAAAACAAATAAGGAGAACAAAAATGCACTTAAATTTTGATTATTCGAAAGCACTGAACTTCTTTAACGAACAAGAAGTAAAAAATATGGAAGGTTATGTAAAAGTAGCTCATGATCAACTACACAATAAAACAGGCGTAGGAAGCGACTTTTTAGGATGGGTAGATTTACCAACAAACTATGATAAAGAAGAATTTGCAAGAATTAAAGAAGCTAGTAAAAAAATTCAAAGTAATTCTGATGTACTTGTTGTTATTGGAATTGGTGGATCATACTTAGGAGCTCGTGCAGCTATTGAAATGCTAAATGATAGTTTCTATAACTTCTATGAAAAAGATAGAAAAGCACCTCAAATCTTCTTCGTTGGACACACAATTTCATCTAGTTATACTCAAGAATTAGTGAACTACTTAAAAACTACAGGAAAAGATTTCTCTGTAAATGTAATTTCTAAATCTGGTACAACTACTGAGCCTGCGATTGCATTCCGTATCTTCAAAGAATTACTTGAAGAAAAATATGGAAAAGAAGGAGCGAAAGAAAGAATTTTCGCTACTACTGATAAAGCCCGTGGAGCATTAAAATCATTAGCTGATGATGAAGGATATGAAACATTTGTAGTACCTGATGATATCGGTGGACGTTTTACAGTTCTTACTGCAGTAGGATTACTTCCAATTGCTGTAAGTGGTGTTGATATTGATAAAATGATGGCTGGTGCTAAATTGGCTCAAGATGAGCTTTCAACACCAGATTTAAGCACAAATATCGCTTATCAATATGCTGTAATGCGTAACGTACTACAACAAAAAGGTAAATTAATTGAGATTCTTGTTTCTTATGAACCATCAATGGTTTACTTTAATGAATGGTGGAAACAACTTTATGGTGAGTCTGAAGGTAAAGATGGAAAAGCTCTATACCCATCAAGCGTTTGCTTCTCAACTGATCTTCACTCTATGGGACAATATGTTCAAGAAGGGCGTCGTATTCTAATTGAAACTATCCTAAAAGTTAAGTCTCCAAATAAAGATATCGAGCTTAAAGAAGCTGGGAATAACTTAGATGGTCTTAACTACCTAGCTGGAAAAACTATGGATTTTGTAAATACTAAAGCATTTGAAGGAACTTTACTTGCTCACACAGATGGAGGAGTACCTAACTTTGTAGTAGAACTTCCTGATATGAGTGAATTTACATTCGGATACTTAGTATACTTCTTCGAAAAAGCTGTAGGTATTTCTGGATATATGCAAGGATTAAATCCATTTGACCAACCTGGAGTAGAAGCATATAAGAAAAATATGTTTGCTCTTCTAGGAAAACCAGGATTTGAAGACTTAAAAGCAGAATTAGAAGAAAGATTAAAATAATCTAAATTATAATTAAAAACTGATAGAGGAATAATGTTCCTTTATCAGTTTTTTTGAATATATGATTGGATACTATACCTCATAAATTTTTATATTTTTCTTTTTCCTGTTTTAAGTGTAGCTTGCGACACCTCCATATCTTTTGTTATCTCAAAAGGATATTCCGGTTAGAAAATAAGCCTGTAGTCTTATTTTCTCGCAGTGAAACACAAAAGTGTTTCACTTCAGCTACTACAAAACAGTAAGAAAAATATAAACTTGATTAATAAATTAATTGACTAATTTTTAACTAGTATTATTAATTTTTTACAAATATTTTGTAATGGTGATAAAGGAACTTGAAAAGTTCCACGGTGAAATTAAGATTTTAAGCTTAATTTCACCGTGGAATATCCACTTTGATTGTCTAAATGACAATTAAAGTTAGATGGAACCGTTCGTCACCATAATTAAAATATTTGAAAAGTAAAATTAAAAACAAAAAAGAGAACGACTCTATAAATTAGATTCTAATAAAATCGTAATTTATGAGTCTTCTTTATCTTTTTGCCATTGTTACAAATGTGAACTTATCTGGTCTATATGAAAGTATTCCATATTGTAGTATGTTTCCATTGGATAAATAAGTGATACTTTCAACAACAGCTACCATATTGTATTCACCAAGGTCCATATGTTGTTTTTCTTCATCTGTAGCATATCTAAATGATATTTGACGTCGTGAGTGTGTAATATTTAATCCTAATTCTTTTTCTAAGTATTTATAAATAGAAGATTCGGTTATTTCCTTGTTGATAAATGGAACAAGGTTACGATCGAAATATGATACTTCATACTCCAGTCGCTCACCGTTTATCATTCGACTACGGCTAACTCTGTAAAAATCGTTATTTTCATCGGCACCAAAAATTTCCATTATTTTCTTATCACCTTGAATAATATATAGAGATTCAAGTGTAGTTTTTATTTCGTATTTTCCATCAATATTTAACTCAGAAGATGTTTTAATATTTCCTAAGTAATTATTTTTAATTCTTCCGTGACCTAGAATTAAAGAGTTTTTTCCTTTTATTTTTTGAATATAGCCATTAAGTTCTAATAAAGACAATGCTTTTCTAATTGTATCTTTAGAGTAACCATACTCTTTTACTAGTTCGTTTTCACTAGGTAATTCAGTATTACGCTTATAAAAACGAGTATCTATTTTTTCCTTTAAGTCATTGTAGACTTGTTTGTATTTACTCATATATTGTTTTCCTCGCAAAATTTATCTACTTAATTATAAATGGAGTCGTCTAAAAAAGCAAGAGTTAAGGACATGTTACAGTATTCGTTTAACATTTACGTATATGTTGACGAAAAAAAATAAAAGAATTACATAAATGTTATTGACAAAGTGAAAGTGTTTTATTATAATAATTATTGTTAGGTAATAAAAACTTATTTTGTAAATACAAGTTAAAAATATAACGGAGGAAAAAAGAATGACAAGACGTTCAAGTGGTGTTTTGATGCATATTACATCATTACCAGGAGAATTTGGTATTGGAACTTTTGGTAAAAGTGCATATAATTTCGTTGATTTCTTAGAAGAAACAAAGCAAACATATTGGCAAATTTTACCATTAACAACTACAAGTTATGGAGATTCACCTTATCAAAGTTTCTCAGCTGTAGCAGGGAATTTAAATTTAATCGATTTTTCTCTACTTAAAGAAGCTGGATTACTTGATGAGACTGATTATTCAACAGTTGATTTTGGAAGTAATCCTGAGAAAATTGATTACGCCTTATTATTCGAAGCAAGAAGACCTATATTAGAAAAAGCAGTAGCCAATACAATTAAAAGTAATGAAATATTAGATGAAATTGAAGAATTTGAATCGAAAAATTCAAGTTGGTTACCAGATTATGCTGAATATATGGCTATCAAAGAAAGCTTTGGATATCAGAGTTTCATTCACTGGGATGAGGATATTAAGAATGGTGAAGAAACTGCGCGTGAAAAATATCGTACAGAACTTCAAGATAGCATTAGATACTATACAGTAACACAATATTTCTTCTTTAAACAATGGTTAGCATTAAAAGAATATGCTAATAAAAAAGGAATTAAAATCATTGGAGATATGCCAATTTATGTAAGTGCTGATAGTGTTGAAATGTGGACTATGCCAGAATTATTTAAAGTTGATGAAAATAATGAACCACTTTATGTAGCTGGGTGTCCTGCAGATGACTTCAGTCCTACTGGACAACTTTGGGGTAATCCAATCTACGATTGGGCAAAACACAAAGAACAAGGATTCTCATGGTGGATTTATCGAGTACAAGAAAGTTTCAAAATCTATGATGTACTTCGTATAGATCACTTCAAAGGTTTCTCAGATTTTTGGCAAATCGATAGAGATGCTGAAAATGCAGTAAATGGTACTTGGGAAGCTGGGCCTGGTATTGAATTGTTCCAAAAAATTAAAGAACAATTAGGTGATTTACCAATTATCGCAGAAAATCTTGGGTTTATTGATGAAAAAGCAGAAAAATTATTAGATGATTCTGGATATCCAGGTATGAAGATTCTTCAATTTGCTTTCCCAGGAGAAGATAATTTAGATCGCCCACACCATTACACACAAAATAGTGTGGCATACACTGGTACACACGACAATGATGTAGTTAACGGATGGTATGAAAAACTAAGTGAATCAGAAAAAGGACTAGTTTCAGAATACTTAAATCGCCGTAATGAAGAAAAAATTACTGAAGCAATGATTAGAGGAATTTATTCATCAGTAAGTGATTATGCAATTGTAACAATGCAAGACTTGTTAGATAAAGATGCAACAAGTAGAATGAACGTTCCATCAACAGTTGGAGGAAACTGGGAATGGAGAATGCTTGCAGAAGATTTAACAGAAGAAAGAAAAGAATTTTTAAAAAATATTACAGTAAGATATTCAAGAGAGAGGGTATAAAATGTCATTTAGTAAATATGTATTAGATAATACAAATAGAGAACTAAGTACTTTAGATAACAAAGAAATTTATAAACAATTATTAAACTATGCAAAAGAAGAAGCTGATAAAAAAGCGCACAATAATGATAAGAAAAAAGTTTACTACATTTCAGCAGAATTTTTAATTGGTAAACTATTATCAAACAACCTAATTAACTTAGGAATTTATGAAGAAATTGAAAAAGAATTAAAAGCAGCTAATAAACGTCTTAGCGATGTTGAAGAAGCAGAATTAGAACCATCACTTGGTAACGGTGGTCTTGGACGTTTAGCATCTTGTTTCATCGATTCAATCTCATCATTAGGAATTAATGGTGACGGTGTTGGATTAAACTACCACTGCGGATTATTCAGACAAGTATTTGTTAAAAATGAACAACATGCAGAACCAAACTTCTGGATTGAAGATTCTTCATGGTTAAGAGATACTGATATTAAATACACAGTGCCATTTAAAAACTTTAACCTAACTTCAACACTAAAAAGAATTGACGTTCTAGGATATAAAAAAGCTACTAAAAACTATCTAAACCTATTTGATATCGATTCAATCGACAGTAGTATTATTGAAAAAGGGATTTCTTTTGATAAAACTGAAATTGAGAAAAACTTAACATTATTCTTATATCCAGATGATAGTGACAAAAATGGTGAATTATTACGTATTTACCAACAGTACTTCATGGTATCAAACGCTGCTCAATTAATTTTAGATGAAGCAATTGCTAAAGGAAGTAATGTTCACGATTTATACGAATATGCATATGTTCAAATCAACGATACTCACCCAAGTATGGTAATTCCAGAATTAATTCGTTTATTAACAGAAAAACACGGAATTGAATTTGAAGAAGCATACACAATCGTTCAAAAAATGACTGGTTACACAAACCACACTATTTTAGCTGAAGCATTAGAAAAATGGCCATTAGAGTTCTTAGAAGAAGTAGTGCCACATTTAGTGAAAATTATTAAAAAATTAGATGCTGTTATTAGAGAAAAATATGAAGGTGAAGATATTCAAATCATCGATAAAGATGATAGAGTACACATGGCAAACATGGATATTCACTTCTCAAACAGTGTAAACGGGGTTGCTTACCTACACACTGAAATTCTTAAAAACTCTGAGTTAAAACACTTCTATGAATTGTACCCAGAGAAATTTAATAACAAAACAAATGGTATTACATTCAGACGTTGGTTAGAATTCTCTAACAGACCTTTAGCTGCATACTTAAAAGACCTTATTGGTGATGAATACTTAACAGATGCAACTAAATTAGAAAAATTACTAGCATTTGTTGATAGCAAAGAAGTAGCTGCTAAATTAGAAGAAATCAAACACGAGAACAAACTTGTTCTTAAAGAATACCTAAAAGAAACTCAAGGAATTGAACTTGATGAGAATAGTATTATCGATACTCAAATCAAGAGATTCCACGAATATAAACGTCAACAAATGAACGCTTTATATGTAATCAAAAAATACTTAGATATTAAAAATGGAAAATTACCAGAAAGAAAAATCACAGTATTCTTCGGTGGTAAAGCTGCCCCAGCTTATATTATAGCTCAAGATATTATCCACTTAATTCTATGTTTATCAGAATTAATTAATAATGATCCAGAAGTAAACAAATACTTAAATGTATTCCTTGTTGAAAACTATAATGTAAGTGTTGCAGAAAAACTAATTCCAGCAACTGATATTTCTGAACAAATTTCATTAGCTTCTAAAGAAGCAAGTGGAACTGGTAACATGAAATTCATGTTAAACGGAGCTTTAACTCTAGGAACTTTAGATGGAGCTAACGTGGAAATTGATGAACTAGTTGGACGTGAAAATATCTACATCTTTGGTAAAGAAAGTGATGAAATCATCAAACTTTACGAAACTGCTGGATATGTTTCTAAAGAATACTATGAAAAAGATGGTGTTAAAGAAGTTGTAGACTTCATCATTTCTGAAGATCTAGTTAAACTAGGAAATAAAGAAAGATTAGAAAGATTGTACAATGAACTACTTAACAAAGACTGGTTCATGACACTTATTGACTTTGAGGAATATTACGCTAAGAAAGAAGAAATGCTAGCAGACTACGAAAACCGTGAATTATGGATGAAGAAAGTTATTGCGAACATTGCGAAAGCAGGATTCTTCTCATCAGACCGTACAATTGCTCAATATAATGAAGATATTTGGAACAAAAAATAATAAATAAAGAAGTGGAGAACATAGCATGAAACTATTAACAATTAATGTTCACAGTTGGTTAGAAGAAAATCAACTTGAAAAACTGAATATTTTGGCGAAAACTATCGTAGAAAAAAAATACGACGTAGTAGCAATGCAAGAAGTAAATCAGTTGATTAATAGTGCAGATGTTCATGATGGTATAAAAGAAGATAATTTCGGGAAATTATTGTTAGATAAAATTAATGAATATGGAGAAGAAGGCTACAGTTATTATTGGACTTATTCTCACATAGGATTTGATAAATTCGAAGAAGGATTAGCAATATTAGCTAAAGGTGAAGTTGTTGCCGTAGAGGATTTTTACTGTACGGCACAACAAACCGTGACCTCTATAGAATCAAGAAAAATTTTAAAAGTAGATTTAAAAATAAATGATGAAATTGTAGAATTTTACAGTTGTCATATGAACTTGCCAACATGTAAAGGAGAAGACATAGAACAAAATCTTTACAACTTAGTAAATTATACAGATAATACAAATCTTAAAATTTTTATGGGAGATTTCAATACAGATTACTTTAATCAAGTAGATGAATATAAAGCTATACTTGAACAAGGTTTATTTGATACTTATGAAATGGCTCTAAAAAAAGATAAAGGAGTTACCGTGTATAAAAATATCAGTGGTTGGGAAGATTCTATGTGTCAGAAGAAATTGGATTATATATTTTCTAACAAAAAATTAAATGTTGAAGAAAGTTATGTTATCTTTAATAATGAAAATTATCCAATAATTTCTGACCATAATGGCTTAGAAGTAACATTAGCAGAAAAATAAATAAAAGGAGGAAAATGTTATGTTACAAAAAATTCAGCGTTTTGGAGGCGCTATGTTAATGCCATCTATTATATTCGCATTCTTCGGATTAGTAGTAGGATTAACTTCAATCTTTAAAAACCCTAACTTAGTAGGGAGCATTGCGACAGAAGGGACACTTTGGTACAACTTCTGGTTCGTAATAGAACAAGGTGGATGGACAATCTTTAACCAAATGCCAGTAGTTTTTGCTCTTGGTATTCCGATTGGTCTTGCTAAAAAAGCAAATGGGCGTGCAGCATTAGAAGCGTTCTTAATTTATATGATTTTTAACTACTTCATCAATGGGTTCTTAACAGTATTCCCATTCTTCGGAGTGGATGTAACGCCAGCTCTTAAATTACCAACAGGATTAACTAGAATTGCTGGAGCAATCACACTAGATACTTCAATTATTGGTTCTATCATTATTGCATCAATTTCAGTTTGGATTCACAACAAATACTTTGATAAAAAACTTCCTGAGTTATTAGGAATTTTCCAAGGTTCAACATTTGTTATTTTAATAGGATTTATTTTAATGATTCCAGCTGCATTTTTAACAGCTCTTTTATGGCCAAAAGTTCAATTAGGAATTGCTGCTTTACAAGGATTCTTAAAAGTATCTGGAATTGCTGGAGTATTTACTTATACTTTCTTAGAAAGAATTTTAATCCCAACAGGATTACACCACTTCATCTATGGACCATTTATGTTTGGACCAGCAGCAGTAGAAAATGGAATTACAGCGTACTGGGTGCAACATATTAAAGAGTTCTCTCAAAGTACAACTCCATTAAAAGAGTTATTCCCACAAGGTGGATTCTCATTACACGGTAACTCAAAAGTATTTGGTTTACCAGCAGCAGCTTTAGCTATGTATGTTACAGCTAAAGATAAAAAGAAAAAGGTTGTAGCAGGGTTATTAATCCCAGCAGCTCTTACTGGTTTCTTAACAGGAATTACTGAACCAATCGAGTTTACATTCTTATTCGCAGCTCCAATGTTATTCGCTACTCACGCAGTATTAGGAGCAGCAATGTCAGCAACTATGTATGGGTTTGGAGTTGTAGGTAACTTCGGAAGTGGATTAATCGACTTCTTAGCTCTTAACTGGTTACCAATGTTCAAAAACCACTCTTCACAAATGTTCGTTCAAATCGCAATTGGATTAGTATTCTCTGTAATCTACTTCTTAGTATTTAGATTCTTAATCCTTAAATTCCAATTAAACACACCTGGACGTGAAGCAGATGATGCTGAAACTAAACTTTACTCTAAACAAGAGTACCGTGAAAAAGGTAAAGAAGCAGCTAAACCAGAAGTTAGAGATGATGCAGCTACTCACGATGATCAAGCAGTTATCATTTTAGAAGGTTTAGGTGGTAAAGATAACATCGTAGACGTTACTAACTGTGTAACAAGACTACGTGTTAACGTTAAAGATGAAAGCCTAGTTAAAGATGATGAATTCTTAAAACGTTCTGGAGCTCTTGGAGTTGCTCGTAACGGTAAAGCTATTCAAGTAATCATCGGATTCTCTGTAGGACAAGTAAGAGAAGCTTTCGAAAAAGAACTACACAAATAAGATAGTTAATTAAAAGAAACTGATTTAATAGTCAGTTTCTTTTTTTGTATATTTGTATTTAAATTTTAGAAAACTATAAATTTAATATTATTTTACAAAGATTTTAAAATCTAAATTTGCTAAGCACTTTTGATTATTATAATTAATAATTCTTAGTATTTTTATGTATAAGTAGTAATTAGCTTAAAAGTGATGTATGTGTTGTTTATATTATTTAAGAGAAGCTAGTAATAATAATTGAGATAAAAAAATACTTGGTAAACAATGCCTACCAAGTATTTTCATTATATATTAGAACGCTGGAGTAGCGTGTCCTTTTGGTTTAAGTTCTTTATTGATGTATTCTTTGATTTTTTCACTAGCTAATGCTTTTTTAACTGCTTGTACTTTAGCATCGTCTTTGTTATCTTCACGAGCTACAAGTGAGATTGCGAATGTTAAGTCTCCTTCTTTTTCAAGAGCTAGACCATTTTTATCAGGAGTTAATCCTAATTTAGAGATGTAAGTTGGGTAGTTGAATACTAAATCTTTTTCGTTATAAGCTTCGTTTAGGTTAAGTAAGCTTACCTTAGTGAATTTAAGGTGTTTTGGATTGTCTTTGATATCCGCTTCTGTTACTGTAAAGCTATTTGGATCTTTAAGAGTAATAACTTTAGCGTAATCTAATAAACGTAAAGCACGAGCTAAGTTAGTTGGATCTGAAGGGATAGCTACATCAGCACCATCTTTAAGATCTTTGATATCTTTAAGAGTTTTTGAGTAGAATGCTACAGTAGCGTTGTAAATTGGTTGAATAGCTACAAGGTGAGCATTATTTTTTTGGTTAAATTGTTCCATGAATGGTCTGTGTTGGAAGAAGTTAGCATCAACTTCTTTATTGTTTAATGCAACGTTAGCTTGAACGTTATCAGAAACTTTAACAATTTCTAAGTTGTAACCTTCTTTTTTAAGATCTTCTTTAATCATTTCTAACATGTCTGTCATTGGAGAAGTGTGAGATGCTACTTTTACTGTAACGGGTTCTTTCTTCTCTTCTTTTTTAGTTTCAGTTTTGCTTGAACAAGCTGTTAAAACTAATAATAATGCTGTTAAACTAGCGATAAATGAAATTATTTTCTTCATTATTATATGTCTCCTGTTTTATATTATTTATTTTTTTATTTAGAGGTAAGGTTGTTGATATTATATATAGATTTTGGATTAGTTAAAATTTATAATTAGAAAGCTACGATGGCTTTTCCGTTGTAATCTTTTTCTAGGAAGTTTTTAATTTTTTCACTAGTTAAAGCTTTTTTAACGGCTTGAACTTTAGCATCGTCTTTGTTATCTTCACGAGCAACAAGTACACCTGCATATGTGAAATCACCTTTATCTTCTAATAAAAGACCATCTTTCATAGGTGTTAGGTTTAATTTAGCGATATATGATGGGTAGTTAAAGATTAAATCTTTCTCTGCATATGCATCGCTTAAGTTTAAAAGACCAACTTCTGTGAATTTAAGATGTTTAGGGTTATCTTTAATATCTTTTACAGTAACGTTATAACTGTTAGGATCGTTTAATGTGATTAATCCACCGTGTGCTAATAATCTTAATGCACGAGCCATATTAGATGCATCAGATGGGATAGCTACATCAGCACCGTCTTTAAGATCTTTAATGTTTTTGATGTCTTTTGAGTAGAAGGCTGGGATAGAATTATAAACTTTTTGTACAGCTACTAAGTTAGTTTTATTTTTTTCGTTGTACTGTTTCATGAATGGTTCATGTTGGAAGAAGTTAGCATCGATTTCTTTATTTGATAAAGCAACGTTAGCTTGAACGTTATCAGATACTTTTACAATTTCAAGAGTATACCCTTCTTTTTGTAAATCTTCTTTAATTAATTCTAACATATCAGTCATAGGAGGGACATGTGCAGCAACTTTAATTGTTTTGTTTTCTTTTTTTTCTTCTTTTTTATCACTAGTTTTACTAGAACATGCTGTTAAAACAAGCACAAGAGCTAGTAGGCTAGCAATGATAGATAATACTTTTTTCATTAATCTATTTCTCCTTTTTGTTTGTAAAACGTTTAGCTAATCCATATCCTATAGATTGAATAATAAATACATAAATAATAAATATTATTACTATTAAGTACATTAGATCGTAATTGTATTCTTGATATCCATATCTGAATGCAAATTCACCAAGGCCACCAGCCCCAATAACTCCCATTACTGTTGTATAAGCTAGTAAGCTTATAGTAGTATAGGTGAACGATAAGATTAAGTTATCCATTGTTGCTGGTAATAAGAAATACCTGATAATTTGAACTTTTGTAGCCCCCATGCTTATAGCTCTGTCAACAATTTTTTTAGGAACATTAATTAATGCTTGTTCAACGAAACGAGCATAGATACTTACACCAACCAGTGTAAGAGGCAAGATTGCTGCAATATTCCCAAAAGATGTTTTAAATAGAAATCTATTTACAGGGATTAATATGAATACAAAAATTAGAAATGGAACACTACGTAGGGCATTAAGAGAAATGCTAAGTCCTTCATAAACTGCTCTATTTTTTAATAAATAATCACGACTGAAAGCAAAAAGCATGATACCTAGTGGTAGGGAAATGAAGAATACTGTTAACATTGAGTAAATCATCATATAGTTTGTTTCCCAAAATGCTTTCATAATACCATCGTAATTGGCTTTAAATAAATCAATCATTTAATAAAAACTCCTTTACGTAGTTATAGTAATTACTGTCGTAATCATCTTTTGCATTTTTGTTAGGTACGACAATATCTTTTATTGTAGAATCATCGATAACTACTACTCGATCACAAAAGTTCTTAAGTAAAGATAAGCTGTGTGAAATCATAACAATTGAAATGTCAGTTGTTGTTCGTAACTTATTTAATAAAGCGAAAATTTCTTTTTCACTGTTAGTGTCTAAAGCAGAACTAATTTCATCACATAGTAGAACTTCTGGTTCTTGTAGCAGTGCCATAGCGATAGCAACTTTTTGTTGTTCACCACCACTTAAGCTACCACAAAGACTATTTTTTAGTCTTGTAATATTCATAAATTCAAGAATATCATCTATTTTCTTTTTATCAACAGAAACCTTATTTAGTTTGTATACTAAACTTAAATGATAATATACAGTTTTGTTATCGATTAGATTTGAGTGTTGGAATATATATGCTAGATTTTTTCTAGTATTTCTAAGGGTACTTGCATCCATATTTTTTATAGAAGAGTTTTTATATAAAATATCTCCACTATCATATGATACGATACCGTTAATCATTTTTAAAATAGTACTTTTTCCTGTACCATTTCTACCGATTATTCCAATAACTTCTTTCTTATTGATATCAAATGATATATTTTCAAGTTTGAAGTTAGCATCTTTATATTGTTTTGATACGTTTTTTAATTGAACTATCATAATATACCTCCATGGAAAACTATATCACTTTTAGGAAAGGATTTCAAGAAGTTTGTTTAGTTTTTTTGAAATATTTGTTCACATTGTTCTATGCTTGTTTGATAGTATTTGTAAATCTGTTGTGTTATTTTACGAAGTTTGTAGTGATACAGTTTAAGGTTGTAGATATAATGATGGAAAATATGATATTTTTTATAGAGAAGATAACCTTTATCATAGTAATATGTATAAGGATTATAGAATTTTCTCTTAGTTAAATTGTATTAGAATAATTTGATCAATGTATTTTGGAGTTCTATTTTTATGTTGAACTATTTAATAAAATAATAAAAAAATAGTAAAAAATATTTTCTAAAATTGTTCTTATATAATTCTTTATTTATTCTGTTTAATCGTTTATAATTAAGACTGTGACTTAAGGAGGTAATCTATGAAGAAATTGACAATAGTAGATATAGCAAAAATGGCTGGAGTAGGTACTACTACTGTCTCTAGATATTTTAATGGTGGAAATTTAAAAAAAGAAACTCATGAAAGAATTAAAGAAATAGTTGATAAATACAATTATACGCCTAATACTTTTGCTAAAGCATTAAAAAGTACAGATAGTAAAATAATCGGTGTTATAGTTCCTTGTTTACATTCTTATGTTAGTGGTAATACGTTAAAATATCTTGATAAAGAGTTAAAAGATAATAATTATGAAACATTAATAATGAATGCTAATTTCGATGAAAACAAACAATTAGAATATATTAAGAAATTAGCAAGAATGAACGTAGATGGAATCATTCTTTTACCAACAACTATGAGTAAAGCATACGAGAGTACTATAAAGTCTATTGATGTTCCGGTTGTGATGTTGGGACAAGAGGGAGAATATACATATAGTGTCGAATACAATGATCTTAATGCTGCTAGGGATTTAACTAATTATGTACTAGCCAGTGGGCATAAAAAAATAGCTTATCTAGGAGTAAGCGAAGACGATATAGCGGTAGGATACTACAGAAAATTAGGAGTCATAATGGCTTTAGAGAAATATGGTTTAAAACCAGAAAATATCCTAATTACGAATTTTTCTATGGAAGAAGCGTACGATGTTGTAAGAGAAAATATACAAAAGTTAAAAGATGAGAGTTGCTTAATCTGTGCAACTGATAATTTAGCTTATGGTGCTATAAAAGCACTTGAAGAAGAAGGGTTAAATGTAGGTGAAAACTACTCTGTTGCTGCATTCGGAGATTATACATCTTCAGCACTTTTAAAATCACCGTTAACAACAATAAAATTCGATTTAAAAGATGCAGCGAAGCAAACAGTCAGTATGTTACTTAATGTTATAAAAAAAGAAGAGACAGCTATGAAACTATTAATAGGTTATCATTTAAAAACAAGAAATAGTGTAGTTGATTTAAATAAATATGGAGAATAAGAATGACGAATATAAAAGCGATTTTTTTTGATATTGATGGAACGATAAGAAGTTTTAAAACTAAAACTATTCCGGAAAACACTGCAAATACTTTAAGAGAGCTAAAAGAAAAAGGAATTAAAATTTTTATAGCTACAGGAAGAGCACCATTTCATACGACATTTTTAAATGATTTGTTAGATTTTAAGTTTGATGGATATATTACAATAAATGGGCAGTATTGCTATTTAGAAACAGGTGAAGTTCTGAATGATAAGACTTTATCAAAAGAGGATATAAAAAATGTTCTTCCTTATTTTAAAGAGAATAATATAGCTTGTGATTTTGCATTATTAGATGGAGCTTTTATGAATCTGAAAAACTCGAGGGTTAAATGGTTAGAAGATGAGTTAGGAGATCCAGAAAGATTTAAAGAAGATCCATTAGCATACGATAAGGCTGTTAGTGAAAAAGTATATCAACTAAATGTTTTTGTATCAGAAGAGGAAGAAGAAGACTTTTTAGCGTATATGCCTAATTCAAAAGCAGCTCGTTGGACTACTCATTTTACAGATGTTATTCCAAAAGATGGTGGAAAAAATACTGGAATTGATGCAATTATTTCTCACTTTGGTATAAAATTAGAAGAAACGATGGCTTTTGGTGATGGTGGAAATGATATAGATATGCTAAAACATGCTGGGATTGGTATAGCTATGGGAAATGCAGGAGAGAATGTAAAAGAGATTGCTGATTACATTACAACAGGTGTAGATGACGATGGAATTACGCATGCTTTAAAACATTTCAATGTATTATAAATAAAAAATGGGAGTGACTTAAAAATCGTGAATTTTCAGAGAAATCGATTTTATTGAGTCACTCCTACAAGGTTTATTAGATATCAATAAACCACTGGATTTATGAATTATCATAAAAATTATTTTGAATTTTGGGCTTTTTAGTGAGCCTGTTTTTTATTCACTAAATTGTTTTAAAAATAGATTGACACATTCTTTTGGCATAATGACGGTAAGTTTATCATTTGCTTCTAGAATTGTACTTCCTTTTGGTACGATTTCACGACCAGAGCGCTCGATATGAGAAACAAGAACACCTTTTGTCCAATCAATTTCACGTATTTCTTTTCCTATTAATGAACTATCATTCGATATTGTAGTTAGAATTTCTACTTCCATTTCATTTTCATCATCTTCTAGTTTATTACTGGTTAAGATACGATCAAGTAAATATTCGTAAACCGGCTTTGTCCCAAGTATATTTGCAGTGATATATGCAAATAAGCAACATAGTGCGATCGGCAAGAAATAATTTAGTTTTTGTGTCATTTCAAATAATAAAATTATTGAAGTAATAGGACTACGCACAATTGCAGTTAAGTAACCTGACATAGATAATATTACAAATAATGCAGTGTACTTTGGATCAAAGAAGTTACTGAATAAAGTACCGAGTATTGCTCCTTGAATTAAAATAGGTAAGAATATTCCACCTGCAACTCCAGAAGTAAATGATATAAGTGAGAATAAAGTTTTTATAAAATATAGAGTTAATAAAAACATAAAACTAAATTTATTCTCAATTAAAAATTCTACTAAACTATGTCCGCTACCAAGAACTATAGGATAAAAAATAAATAGAATAAATGAAATAAGAAAAGCTACCTGTGGTCTGAATACTATATTAAGTTTTAGATATTCATAAATTTTGAAAAGTATTTTTATAGTAACATTATAAAATGTTCCAAATAGTCCCAGAATTATTCCTAAAAAAGCAACCCAGGGATAAATACTAACCTCGACATAAGGTATATCAGGAAACTTAAAGATGGCAGTAAGTCCAAATATATATTGTCCAACAATATTTGCTACTACAGCAGCACTGAAACAACAGATAACGATTTTTTTAGTTATTTGTTTATGTACCTCTTCAATTGAGAAAAGAACTCCAGCAAGAGGAGCACCGAAAGCAATAGAAAGCCCGGCGCTGGCTCCGCATGTAATAAGATACTTTTCTTTCACACTATCTTTTTTTAATATTCTAGAGACGAGTTTTCCGCTCATTGCACCTAGTTGAATTGAGGGACCTTCACGTCCAAGGGATAAACCACCTAGACTTGCCGTTAATCCACCAGTTATCTTATAAATTAGAACTCGTAATGGATTTGAATTTAGTCTACCGGTAATTTCTGCAGAAACTTGAGGAATTCCACTTCCACTAGCCATCGGTTCACGTTTTAATAGAAAACCAGAAAACAAGGCTAGTAAGATTAGAATTAGTAAAAGACCTATTTTATAAATAAATCCAGTTTTAATAAAATCGGCTGTATAGTGAACAAGTTTTTCACTATAACCGATAAGAAGTCTATAACTAGCACCAACGATTCCAGCAGCTAAACCTACTAAAATTCCATCGATTAATAAAGATGATTCAATTTTTAAATTTTTATTTTCAATCTTACTAATTTTTGAAATTTTCATCCGAATCTCCTTTCTTAAAAATGGTTTATAATAACATTTTACTCCTATTTTTAAAAAAAATCAAAAATATTTCCAAAATGCAATTTATTATTAAAAATACAAAATGTATGATAAAATATATTTAATATCAAGAAAGGGGTAGACTAAATGAGTATATTTTTGATTATAGTAATAATCGTATTAGTAATATTATTTCTCTTATATGGATTTTGGCTTAAATTACTAAAAGGAAAACCAGGAAGAATTGCTGGAGCTGATGTTGAGAAGAAAACATTTGAAGAAGCTTTGGTTGTTGATGTTCGTTGGAGAAAAGAATATGCACGAGGACACGCTATAAATGCCGTGAATCTTCCGATTAAGCTTTTTAAAAACGGTAGCGATGTGCTTGATGACTACAAGGATAAAGATATAATTTTATATTGTGTAGTCGATGTAACATCACGTGCTACTGAGAAGTTGCTTAGAGAACGTGGATTCACAAAACTTCATATTGGTGATGGTATAAAACAATATGACTATGGAAAAGCTATCTATAGTAATGCTTTATTATCAGAATTCAAATATCGAATCTCAGCAAGCAAAAATAAACAATTCTTAAATCTTGGATCTGAAGTTTTAAGTGATGAAGAAATTAAAGTTTCACCTGAAGAAGTCGACAGTGTAATCGAAAAATTAGATAAGTCTTCAGAAATTTTTGTTTATAGCGATAAACCTGAGGTAAGTAAAGCGGTATGTAAGAAACTTGGTTTAGATGGATATACAATTATCAATTTAATTGAACCATTTAATACTGCTAGTTATAGAAATGCATTTTATAACAGAAACGACTATATCGAAAGTCAAGATGAAAAAGAAGCTGCGACTTGCAGTGCTTGAGGATAGAATTTAAAAAACGATAGGTTATCGTTTATAATGATTTTTAATCAAATTTGAGAGTAACTAGATAAAATAGATTTTTAAATAATCTTATTTTATAAGTTACTCTTTATTTTTGCATTCTATTATATTAATTTAATGCGTTTACTATAAAAAATATATAAATTAGGTTATAATAGAGATGATGGAAAATATGAAACAGAGGATAAAAAAATGAGGATTTTACATGTGTTAGCTCAACTTCCGATAAAAACAGGAAGTGGGGTATATTTTACTAATGTTATAGATGGGTTAAAAGAATTTAACGTAGAGCAAGCTGCTATCTATGCTACGACACCAGAGTATAATTTTAACTTTGTAGACGAAAAATTTGAAGTCGAATTTCAAGGGAAAGATATCAGTTTTCCGATTGTTGGAATGAGTGATATTATGCCGTATGATAATACACTGTATAAAAATATGACAGATGAAATGATTGAATCTTGGCAAAAGGCTTTTCGTGAAAAATTGATTCAAGCTAGAGAAATATTTAAACCAGATGTAGTAATTACACATCATTTATGGATCTTGAGTTCTATGGTTTGTGATATTTTTGAAAATGTAAAAGTTCTAGGTGTATGTCATAATACCGATATAAGACAAGCTGAAAAAAATCCTGCAATGAAAGATAAATACGTAAAAAGTCTTGGAAAATTAGATAAAATATTGGCATTAAGTAGTGGTGTTATAGATGGAATAGCTAATATTTATAATTATCCTGTAGAAAAAATTGTGAATATTGGTGCAGGATATAATGAGAAAATCTTTTACCCTGCAGAAAGGTATGAAAAATATGATAATGTAAAAATTTTATATGCAGGAAAATTTGATGAGTCAAAAGGTTTCTATGAATTAATTAAAGCTTTTAGATTATTAGAGAAAAAAGACACTAAAGTAGAATTAGAATTAATAGGGAATTTAAAAGAGGAAGATAGACCTAGAGTTGAATCTCTAGTAGGTGATTCTAAGCGAATAAGAATTTATAATGCTGTTGATCAAGTGCATCTAGGTGAGATTATGCGTCATAAAGATATATTTATATTACCTTCTTATTTCGAGGGACTGGGATTAATTGCAGTAGAGGCATTAGGAAGTGGTCTTAGAGTAGTTGCTACTGAGATAGAGGGACTTATAGAATTTCTTGGAGAAAAAATAAATAATTCTGAGATAATTGAGTATGTAAAAATGCCGACTATTTATGATACTGATAAAGCAGTAGAAGAAGAAAAGCCAGCTTTTATAGAAAGACTAGTAGAAACTTTAGAAGTTATGATAGAAAGAACAAGAAAAGAGCGAGCGATTCCAACTTATTTATTAGAAGAAATCGAACAACATTCTTGGAAGAAAAAGATAGAAACAATATATAAATTATTATAAAAATAGTAATAAGAAAATTTATTATCAAGATTTTTTCTATGAAAAATATAATATTTTTAGCGACTCAAAAATCGCTGTTTTGAATAGTGATTTTCGAGTCGTACTATTTTATAGTTTTAGAATGAGAATTAGGAGAATTAAATGGATAAGATAATATTAATAGATGGGAATAGCTTAAGTTATCGTGCTTTTTATGCTATGCCAGCTTTAAAAAATAAAAAAGGTCTATATACTAATAGTGTTTATGGATTTACACTAATGTTAGAAAAAATATTAGTAGATACTAGACCAAAGTATGCATTAGTTGCTTTTGATAAAGGGAAACAAACTTTTAGACACCAAAGTTATGAAGCGTACAAAGGTACTAGGGATAAAACTCCTAGTGAATTAGTAGAGCAATTCGGTTATGTTAGAGAACTTCTGGATTCATATGGAATAAAGTATGAAGAACATTTTGATTATGAAGCAGATGATATTATCGGTAGTTACGCTAAAATTGCCGAAAAAGAAGGTTTGGAAGTAATAATAGTAACTGGAGATAAGGATTTAACTCAACTTGCTAGTGAAAATATAACTATTTATTATACTAAACGTGGTGTTACTGATATAGATTATTATACACCAGAATTTATTGCTGAAAAATACGGATTAACTCCAGAACAGATCGTTGACATGAAAGGCCTTATGGGAGATAAGAGCGATAATATCCCAGGGATTGCTGGAGTAGGTGAAAAAACTGCCATAAAATTATTAACTGAATATAAAACTGTAGAGAATGTATTAGAAAATATTGATAATATTAGTGGTAAAAAACTTAAAGAACGTCTAACAGAAGGTCGAGAAGATGCCCTGTTAAGCAAAAAATTAGCAACTATTTATACAGAAGTTCCAGTTGACAACAAGTTAGAAGATTTAACCTATAGTGAGAATATTGAACTTAAAAGAGAGTTGTTTGAAAAACTTGAATTTGTTTCATTTTTAAGAAAATTATCACAAGAAACTTCTACTGAAGATGTAGATGTAGCTAATGAAGAAACAGTT
This sequence comes from uncultured Gemella sp., assembly GCA_963525505.1. Taxonomy (GTDB): domain Bacteria; phylum Bacillota; class Bacilli; order Staphylococcales; family Gemellaceae; genus Gemella. The sequence goes on along the minus strand of CAURKK010000003.1, from coordinate 41,212 downwards.
ACTCCTAAAAAAGAAATTAATATTATTTTAGCGGACAAAAATACGAAAATAGATTTTACCGATAGTGCTTTACACGTTGAGTGTTACACAGAGGATTACCATAACTCAGATGTTGTTGGAATAGTAGTCTTTAAAGAAGGCGCTGCTTATATTTTTAGTGAAGAACAATTTTTTACTAATGAATTTGTAGTAGAATATCTTCAAAGTGAATTGGTTAAAACTGTATATGACTTCAAAAAGATTTTATTTATAGCTAAGAGAAATGGTGTTGATATTAATGGAGAAGTTTTCGATGTTAAGATAGTGTCTTACTTAGTTGATGTGAATGCAAAAACTGAGATTGATAAAATCGTTTTTAACTATCTTGGAAAAATAATAAACAGTGATGAAGAAATATATGGTAAGGGGGCAAAACGAACTTTACCATCACAAGATGTTATTAATCCTTATATAGCGGAAGTTGCAGAGAGTATTTCACTTATGAAACCGTTGATGGAAGAAAAACTTGCTGAAGAGAATATGACGGATTTATATAAAGATATAGAGATTAAAGTTGCTAAAGTATTAGCTAATATGGAATTTGAAGGTATACATGTTAGTAAAAAAGCACTTGAAGAAATGAGTGCTGAGTTTGATGAAAGAATTAAATCTTTAGAATCTAGCATATATACTTTAGCTGGTTCTGAATTTAATATTGCCTCACCTAAACAGTTAGGAGTGGTACTATTTGAAGATTTAGGCTTACCACCAATTAAGAAAACAAAAACTGGATATTCTACAGCTGTAGAGGTACTAGAACAACTACAACATAGTCATGAAATTATTCCATTAATTATGGAGTACAGAACTATTACAAAATTGAACTCAACTTATGCAAAAGGGTTAGTGAAAGATATTACTCGTGAAGGAAAAATTCATACACGTTATGAGCAGACTCTAGCTCAAACAGGTCGATTATCTTCAGTAAATCCTAATCTTCAAAATATCCCAACGAGAATTGAAGAAGGTAAAAAAATTAGAAAAGCATTTGTTCCAGCATCAGAAGATAGAGTAATATTATCTATTGACTATTCTCAGATAGAGCTTCGAGTATTAGCTCATATAGCGCAAGATAAAGGAATGATAGATGCATTTAAGCATGATGTAGATATTCATACTAAAACAGCTAGTGACGTTAATGGAGTGAGTCTTGATGAAGTAACATCTTCAATGCGTCGAGAAGCTAAAGCTGTTAACTTTGGTATTGTTTATGGGATTTCTGATTTTGGTTTATCTAATAATTTAGGCATTACTAGAAAACGTGCGAAAGAATTTATTGATAAATATTTAGAAACATTCAAAGGTGTTGATAAGTATATGACTGATATCGTAGAGTTTGCAAAAGAACACGGTTATGTAGAAACTCTATTCAATAGAAGAAGAGCATTACCAGATATTAATGCTAAAAACAAGATTGTAGCTAATCTGAATGCACGTATTGCGATGAATTCACCAATTCAAGGAACTGCTGCGGATATTATAAAAATAGCTATGGTTAATGTATTTGAATATTTAGAAAAAACAAAAGTAGATGCAAAATTATTATTACAAGTACATGATGAATTAATCTTTGATGTTAATAAAGATATAGAAGAAGATTTTACAAAAGAAATGATTAAAATTATGGAAGAAGCGGCTAATTTAGATGTTCAACTTAAAGCTGAAGCAAGTAGTGGAGCGTCATGGTATGATGCGAAATAAATTTTCAGAAAACTCAAGTAGAAATCAGAAAATTAATAATAAATAAAAGTTAAAATTAATCACTTTTCTTTTAATTTCAAATATATTACAACTTAAATAACTTATAAAAATATTATGAAATAATAAATAAAAATTAACATCATTTTCAAAAAAGTTAGTTTAAAACTATTATTATAGTTGATAAACTAACTTTTTGTTTTGAAAATAATAATGAAAATAGTTTACGTAAAAAAATATAAAAATCTAAAAAGGTTCTTAAAAATAAAAGTTTACAAAGTGGTGTGGTATTTGATATAATTAATTAAAACAATATTACATTATTAATGTAAAATAACATTCTAAGGAGATGTAGTTATGAATAACAATCCATTGGTTAACGCAAGAGAACAAATTAAAGGTGCTTGTGAAGTATTAGGTTATAAAGAAGAGGTATATGAATCATTAAAAGATCCACAAAGATTTATTGAGATTTCTATTCCGGTTCGAATGGATAATGGTGAGGTAAAATACTTTAAAGGATTCCGTTCGCAACATAACGATGCGATTGGTCCTACAAAAGGTGGATTAAGATTCCATCCACTTGTAACAGCAGATGAAGTTAAAGCATTATCAATTTGGATGACATTTAAATGTGCAGTTGCTAACCTTCCGTATGGTGGAGGTAAAGGTGGTATTATTGTAGATCCAAAAGATTTATCTAAAGGTGAATTAGAAAGACTTTCTAGAGGATATATTCGAGGATTATACAAATACCTAGGTGAAAAACAAGATGTTCCTGCACCAGACGTAAATACAAATGGTCAAATCATGTCTTGGATGATTGATGAATATAATGTGCTTACTGGAGAACAAGGTGTTGGGACTTTAACAGGTAAACCATTAGAATTAGGTGGTTCATTAGGAAGAACACAAGCTACAGGATATGGTGTAGCACTTGCTGCCAAACTAGCATTAGAAAAATTAGGAAAATCTACACAAGGTGCTAAATTCGCTGTTCAAGGATTCGGTAATGTAGGAAGCTACACTGTGGATACTGCTGTTAAATTTGGGGCAACAGTTGTTGCAGTAACTGAACGTGATGATGATGGTGTTCAATATGCGGTTTATCGTGAAGAAGGATTATCATACGCTGAACTTCAAGAATGTAAAGATAAGAAAGTTAGGTTCCATACATTACCAAATACAAAACGTTTAACATTAGATGAATTCTGGGCATTAGATGTAGATGTACTTTGTCCATGTGCTTTAGAAAATGCTATCGATGCTAAGGAAGCAAGTTTAATTAAAGCTCCTGTAATTTCAGAAGGAGCTAATGGACCTGCTACATTAGAAGGTGATAAAGCATTACGAGAAAAAGGTGTTGTTGTAATACCTGACATTCTTGCAAATAGTGGTGGTGTAACTGTATCTTACTTCGAATGGGTACAAAACTTACAAGGATACTACTGGACTGAAGAAGAAGTAGTTGAGAAACAAGCAAGAGTAATGACGAAAGCATTTAATGACATTTGGGAAGTGAAAGAAAGATTCGATGTCCCAATGAGAAAAGCTGCGTATGTAAACTCTATAGAAAAAATTGTTAAAAATATGAAGCTAAAAGGTAAATTAAGCTAATTGCATTACATAGTAATGAATCGACAGTGGATAAGACTACTGTCGATTCATTTTATTTATTTGAGAGTGTTTCTAGTATATAATCATCGAATTGATGTTGAAATATTTTCTTGTAATCTAAAAATTTGTAGTGTTGAACCTCTATATCATTAAGGGAATCAATTAATTTTAGTTGTGCAGAATGAGGTGTTTTAGGACTTAGATATGAAAGTGCATAGTGAACTTTTTGAGTAATGGAGCCACTTATATTAAGTATATCGATTGAATCAAGGACAGTATACAAATAGTCAGTTTTTTCTGGTAGATCAATTTCAAAATTATGTAACTTTTTAAATATTGGATTTTTTTTGTTTTGAATATATGTGTTTTTAATATCGCAAAGTGAACAATCCGAAATGAAAAGTTCTTTAATAGTATCATAAAACTTTGCGCAAACTATACTAATAGCAGCACCTTGTCCAAGGCCTGTTGTAACTATATCCTTGTTTGGAAACATCAACTCAGTAATATGGATAGTATCTAATGCATCTTGAAATACTAGATTATAGTAGGGAATCTCGTTGTTACAATCTAGAAATGGAAAATGAGAACAAGGAGTGTTATTTTCACTATTACCAGCTTGACCTCTAATATGCATAGAAATTAGCGCGTAATCTAGCATACAATATTTCGCCAAGTTTAAATAGTCTTTATTTTTAACTTTATATTCAGGAAAATCGACGATAACTCCTTTAATTTTTGAATTAGGAATAACAAGATCCAACTCGATTTTTGAATTATCTGTACCTAGAAAAGTTATTTTTTTATATTTAGCAAAAGGATGAGGTGTATTTAGTGTAGTTTCTGCAAAATCAAATTTTCTATATTTTTCTAATTTCATTTAAAGCTCCTATTTTTCTTCAAGTAAAAAGTTGAATACTTCATCATTAAAATGTGGGATGTTCTCATGATAGTATTTTTTATAAATGCAAGCTTTCTTTTTACTTTCAATATTGTTAAACACTTTTTCTTGAGTTTCTTTTGGACAGTCTTCATCGAGATTAGCAATCCCAAATAAGATATTACATTTAAGTAGTTTAGCGAAATTCAAAGTATCGAGATAATAAAGATTATTTAAGAAAGATTTGGTGTTTTCTCCTTTAGTATTAAACCATCTTCCATGATGAGCAAATTCTGCGTATGCATTGTTTCTATTATCATTTTCATAGAATGTTTGGAAATCGGAAAGAAAAGGATATAAACTTATGCATTTTGTAACATTTTTGTTTAATGCAGCAAACATTATAGAAAAAGCTCCACCTTGAGAAGCACCATAGCTAGCGATATTTTGAGAATCGATGTCATCAAATGAGGTAACTATTCTAGCAAGAATAAGAGTATCTAAAATATTTTTGTAAAATATCATATCTTCTATATTTTCGTCTAGACCTATTGTAAGATGCCCAAAAACTGAAGGAGAAGAATTACTTTTGTCTTTACTTAATCCTCCTTGATTTCTAAAATCTATAGCAACTACATCGTATCCAAGAGAAGCGAAGGTAGACTTTTCTAACCAGTTTCTACTAGAAGCGGGATAGCCGTGGAAATAGAAAAGTATAGGAATAGGTTTGTTTGGATATAGTGTTCTATACTTTATATTTTTTATATATTTAGCGTATATTGTTGAGTTATCAAAGCTAGTAAAAGTTAAATTATAAAATTCTATATTTTCAAATTTTGAAAATGGAGTTTTTTTCAAATTGTAGTTAATTTGAAGGTTATTTATATAGTTTATTTTTTTCGACCAAAAATTTTGGAACTTATTTGCGCTATTCATTAAAATCTCCTATTTTAGCGTTTTCAATTACTTAATATAGTATCACTCGAAAGAAAAAATATCCATCAATATGAATTACTAATAGATTGGAAGAAACTATAAAACTTGTAGGTAGTATAATAATTGAAAAAAAAGTTTATATGTAGTAAAATTATTTATTAACGACTAAAAAATAAGGAAAGAGGTTAAATTAAAACCATATGGATCTCAGTATCTTAATTAAAATATTAATAATAGTATTACTACTTATTGCCTCGGCAATATTTGTAATGTTTGAATTTGCTCTTGTTAAGCTTAGACCTACAAGGGTAAATGAATTAGTAGAATCAGGAAATAAGACAGCAAAAATTTTGGTTGTAATGGTAGAACAACTAGATCATTATCTATCTGCAACACAGTTAGGTATAACGATTGTTTCTTTAGGGTTAGGTTGGATTGGGGAATCAACGTTCCATTCAATGTTTAATCCAATATTTAAATTATTAAATTTAAATGATGCTATAACACATACCGTATCTTTAGTAGTGGCATTTGGATTTATGACACTTTTACACGTTGTATTAGGAGAATTAGTCCCTAAAACAATAGCTATTCAATCGGCAGAGAAAACATGTTTACGAGTTGCTTGGCCAATGTATATGTTTGATAAAGTAATGCGACCATTAGTTTGGTTGCTTAATTCACTAGCAAACGTTATAGCGAAAATGTTTGGATTTGAACCAGCTTCTGAATATGATGATATTCATAGCGAACAAGAACTAAGAACAATTATGAAATCTTCAAGAGCGCACGGTCAAATTAACGATGTAGAGTATCGTTATGTAGAAAGAGTATTTGAATTTGATAATAAAATTGCTAAAGAAATCATGACTCCTAGAACAGAGGTAGAAGCTATAGATATGAGTGACTCCTTAGCAATTATCATGAGACAATTAAAACAAGAGGAATATACGAGGTATCCGGTAATCGAAGATGGTGATAAGGATCAAATTCTAGGTATATTAAATGTGAAAAAACTGTTATTTGCAGATAAACCTCTTGAAACTACAAAAGATTTAGAAGAATATATTACACCGGCAATCAAAATATTTGAACACACACCTATTTCACAAGTATTAGCGACTATAAAACAAAATAGAGAACATATGATAGTTATTACTGATGAGTATGGAGGAACTAGTGGAGTAGTTACATTAGAAGATATTGTTGAAGAAATCACCGGTGAAATTCGTGATGAGTTTGATGAAGATGAGCAAAGTTTAGTTAAAAAACTTAAAAATGGACATTATTTAATTGACGGATGGGTTCCTATTCAAGATGTTAATGCATTATTCCATGTCCAACTTCCGCACGAAGAAGTAGATACAATTGGTGCTTATGTTTATTTAGTAAAATATGAAGCTAAAGTTGGAGCAGTATATTCAATAGATAAATTAACGTTCGTGGTTAGAAAAGTAGAAGAAAATCAAATACGAACTTTAGAAGTTTGGAAAGAAAAATAAGAAAAATAAAGAAGAGATAGTTGGAAATGCTGTCTCTTCTTTTTTTATCTGTTGTGATTAAATCTAACAATAGTTAAAATCTACTTAAAAATTCTTAGTATATCTTTACTATTCCGAACAATAGTGGTATTATATACATATAATATACGAATAAATATAATAAAATGTATATAGTATCTTAAGATACCCAATATACTATGCAAGGAGTATAAGATGAAATTAAAGAGAAGTGAAAGAATAGTAGTTATGACGGAATATTTATTAAAGAATCCGAATAAATTGATTCCATTAACATATTTCGTTTCAAAATTTAATCAAGCTAAATCTTCAATTAGTGAGGATATACACATAATAAAAAATGGTTTTAAAGAAGAAAATATTGGAGAAGTTAGAACTTTAGCTGGAGTGAGTGGGGGAGTGATTTTTACACCAACTTTAGTAGAAGAAGATGCAAAAGAGATTCTTGATGGTTTTTTAGAAAAAATTAGCGGCGGTAATCGTTTATTGGCAGGTGGATATATTTTTATGTCAGATATTATAGGAGATCCTAGTCTGATGAATAAGTTAGCGCGAGTAGTAGCGACAGTCTATAAAAACAAAGAAGTAGATGCTGTGGTAACAGTCGCGACAAAAGGAATTCCGGTTGCTTATGCGATAGCATCGATTTTAAATAAACCAGTAATTATCATTAGAAGAGATAATAAGGTTACAGAGGGGACTACAGTTGCAATAAACTATGTTTCAGGATCTACAAAGAAAATTGAAACAATGATTCTATCAAAAAGAAGCTTAAACACTGGTTCAAAAGTATTATTAGTAGATGACTTCATGCGTGGTGGAGGAGTTTTAACAGGTATGGAAAGTCTAATGAATGAATTTGATGTTGATGTAGTAGGTAAAGTAATAATTACACAATGTTTCGATTCTTCAAGAGAACACGAAGATGATTATCTGTATTTATCGAAAATAGAAAATATTGATGAATTTAATGGAACTTTCGATGTTAAATTAGGGAATGTTATAGAAAAATTACGTCAAGTAGAAAAAGAGGATGTTGAAAATGAGTAACAATAGATATGCAGTAATATTAGCAGCTGGAAAAGGAACTAGAATGCAATCTAAATTATATAAAGTTTTGCATAAAGTGTGTGACAGAACTATGGTTGAGCTTGTATTGGATAGTCTTAGTGATTTAGAAATGCAAGAAGTAATCACTGTAGTTGGACATGGAGCAGAGAGGGTAAAAGAGGTGCTAGGAGATAGAACTAAGTTTGTTCTTCAAGCAGAACAACTAGGTACTGCCCATGCTGTTAAAGTAGCAAAAGATGAACTTAAAGATAAAGAGGGAACTACTATAGTTATGTATGGTGATACTCCTTTAATTAGACCTGAAACAATCAATAGTATGTTAGACCACCATGAAAATAGCAATGCTAAGGCGACTGTGTTAACTGCAATTGCAGATGATCCGTTTGCATATGGGCGTATTATACGTGATGTAAATGGAAAATTAGTGAAGATAGTAGAAGAAAAAGATGCTACAGAACAAGAGAGAAAAATCAAAGAAATCAATTCAGGTATTTACTGTTTTGACAATAAACTGTTATTTGAAATGCTAGAAAAAGTAAAAAATGATAATAATCAAGGTGAATATTATCTTCCAGATGTTCTTGGTTTAATTCGTGAGCAAAAAGAAATAATTGAAACGTATCTTTGTGATGATTTTGATGAAACTTTCGGTGTTAATGACAGGGTAGCGTTAGCTTATGCTGAAAATGTAATGAGAAATAGAATAAATACGAAACACATGTTAGCAGGAGTAACTTTAGTTGATCCTACAAATACCTATATTGCCCCTAATGCAATTATCGGTCGTGATACAACAATTTATCCGAATGTTACAATTAAATCAAATACAGTAATTGGAGAAGATTGTCAAATTAAACCTAATTCATATTTAGAAAATGTACAAATAGGAAATGGGGTAAAAGTACTTTCTTCAACAATAAGAGACTCTAAAATTGGTGATAACACAAGTGTAGGGCCTTACTCACATATTAGAAATAATTGTGATTTAGGAAAAAATGTAAGGGTTGGTAACTTTGTTGAATTGAAAAATACTACATACGGAGATGGTTCAAAAACTGCTCATCTAAGTTATTTAGGAGATACAGAAGTAGGTAGTAACACTAATATAGGGTGTGGAACAATCACAGTTAACTACGATGGGAAAAATAAATATAAGACAAAAATCGGTAGTGATGCATTTATAGGATGTAATTCAAACCTAATAGCACCACTTGAAATTGGAGACGGAGCTGTTGTTGCTGCAGGAACTACTGTAACAGAAGATGCTCCTGATGATACTTTAGTTATCGCTCGAGTGAAACAAGAAAACAAAGAGGGTTATGCTAAGAAAATGCCAGCAGGGAGAAAATTGTAAAATATTACAGTAAAAATTATTAATAATTGTTATAGTAAAAAAATCATAAACTAACTGTATCAGTGAATTTGTTGAAAGATTTTAAGTTTCCTATATCAAAGAATGCTGTTTTAAAAATAATACAAAAAATCGATGAAAGATAAGTAAATTAACTTATCTTTCATCTTTTTTATCTTGAAATAGTTCTATAAAAAGTATATAATTACATATGTAGAGAATGTGTTACAAATAAGATGTTTGTATTATAATAAAAATTTAAGGAGGAAAAATAATGAAATCAAAGCACCAAAAAATATTAGAATATATTAAGAGCTTACCAATTGGAAGTAAAATTTCAGTACGTCAAGTTGCAAAAGAATTAAAAGTCAGTGAAGGAACTGCATATCGTGCGATAAAAGAATCAGAAAATCGTGGTTTTGTTTCATCTATTGAACGTGTTGGAACGGTAAGAATTCAGAAAAAAGAAAGAGATAATGTAGAAAAATTATCGTATTCTGAAATTGTAAATATTGTTAGTGGTCAATTAATCGCAGGTCGCGGTGGAGTTCATGAGATTGTTCAGGATTTTGCTATTGGGGCAATGGATTCAGAACAAGTTAATCAGCATATTAGAAAAGGGACGCTTTTAATTATAGGTAATCGTCCTAAAATTATAGAAATGTCATTGGAGAAAGAATGCGCTATTTTAGTTACTGGTGGTTATGTTCCTAATGATGCGATAAAAGCATTGGCTGATAGTAAGAATTTACCTTTAATTATTACGCCGCATGATACTTTCTCAGTTACTCACTTGATAAATCGTGTTACAAATGACCAAATTATTAAAAGAGATATAATTACAGTTGAAAGTATTTATATGAAAGTAGAAAATCTATTTACGATTAATTTAAATAATACTGTGAAAGATTGGTATGATTTACAATTGGAAGTAGGACATACTAGATATCCTGTAATCAATGAATATGGTAAACTAGTAGGTATTGTTACTGCTCGTGATGTATTTTTACAAGATAAAGATGCATTAATTAAAGAAGTAATGGAAAGAAAAGTTGCTACTACAACATTAGATACGCCGATATCATCTGTAGCTAATACAATGTTATCTGAAGGTTATGAATTAATGCCGGTAATTGATGCTAAAAACACTTTACTAGGGGTAGTTACTAGAAAACTTGTTATAAATTCATTATTAACGAATAATAGATTCCAAGAAGGTCATAATAATGATACTTTCGATGAAATTATGCGTAAAGGAATAGTGCCAAGAGCTGATGGACTGCAAGTGAAAGTTATTCCTCAAATGTTAGATCAATTTGGTACATTTTCTAGTTCAGCGCTATTAAGTATAATTGATGAATCTATTCATATTACAAGTTATAATTACAACAGAAGTGAAGTTCTTATGCAAAATACTTCATTATATTTCTTAAAATCAGTTCCATTAGATAGAACTATTACAACGAAAGTAAATATTTTAGATATTGGTCGTAAAACAGCTAAATTTGATGTTGAAGTATATGATAAGACAGAGTTAGTGGCGAAAGCTATGGTAACTTGTCAAGTATTCCAAAGAAACTAAAGAAAGAAGAAATTAAATGAATATAAACTACGAAAACTTATATGAGGAAATTTTTCAAAAGATAAAAGAAAATGATAGAATTATTATACATAGACATGAAAGACCGGATCCTGATGCATACGGATCACAAGGAGCTATGTATCAACTTATAAAGGAAAATTTCCCAGAGAAAAAAGTACTTACTGTAGGAAAAGATTCTCCATCATTAGATTTCTTGTTTAAAAATTCAGAAGTTACTGAAGATGATTACCAAGATACTCTAGTTATCGTTACTGACACAGCTAACTTTCCACGAATAGATGGAAAATTGTTCACTAAGAATAATGTTCTTATAAAAATTGATCATCATCCACCTTTGGATAATTATGGGAATATAAATTTAGTAGATACTGAAGTTTCATCTTGTAGTGAATTAATATATAATTTTTATAAGTATTTAAATAAAAATTATGGAATCAAATTAAATGATGAAGCGGCAAAATTATTATACTTAGGTATTGTAGGTGATACAGGAAGATTTCTATTTCCTAATACATCGAATGACACATTAAAAGTTGCTTCGGAGTTAATTCAATATAATTTCAATATGAGTGCACTATTAGATAAAATGGAAATAATTAGTGATAATATTATGAGATTTAGAGCTTTTATATTTGAAAATTATGATGTTTATCAAGATGGTGTCGCATATCTAAAAATTACGAAAGAAGACATGGATAAATATGGCGTGGATCCTGGAGAAGTATCTACAGGGGTAAACTTACTAAGAAGCTTACAAGGTCTTTATGCGTGGTGCTTTGCCATTGATGAGGGGAATAAAGTACGTGTTCGTATTAGATCTAAGGGCCCTGTTATAAATACTTTAGCTGAAAAATATTCAGGTGGAGGTCACCCATTAGCAAGTGGAGCAACGGTAAAAAACTGGGAAGAATTAGATGATTTATTAGATGATATGGCTAGAGTTGTAGCTGATTATCTAAAAGAGAATGACATTAAAATAGAAAATTAAAATATTATTTTCAGATTTTTTTCTTGAATGTTTTCAAAAATCTTCCCTTGACACCAGAAAAATATAGTGTTATACTAATTAGAAATTAATAGAAACCAATACTCGTATAAGTAATAGATGGAATTTTTAAAGAGAGTACCGTTAGCTGAAAAGGTATATTATAAAGTCTAGGAAAATGGTTCGAGTGGTTAATAAGGTAAACATAAATTGTAAACTTTGTTCGCTAATCCACGTTATAGGATAGACTATGTTAGTAGTTGTAATAAGTAAAATATAAGGTGGTACCGCGTATAACGCCCTTATTCTGAATTTCAGAGTAAGGGTGTTTTTTATTTTAAAATAAGAAAGGAGATAGACATGATTGAATTAAAAAAAGTTAATAAGATATATAATAATAAAGTTCATGCGCTAAAAGATATTAATTTAAAAGTTGAAAAAGGTGATATTTACGGAATAATTGGTTATTCTGGAGCTGGGAAAAGTACGTTAGTAAGATTGTTAAACGGACTTGAGGTAGCAACAGATGGTGAGGTAATTATTGATGGAGATGATTTTAACAAAATTACTGAAGAACAACGTAGATTAAAACGCCAAAGAATTGGAATGATTTTCCAACACTTCAATTTACTTTGGAGTAGAACAGTTGCGGAAAATATTGCATTTCCATTAGAAATATTAGGGAAATCAAAGACTGAAATTAAAGAAAGAGTAGAAGAACTTGCTAAATTAGTAGGTTTAGAAGACAGACTGCATGCTTATCCCTCTCAACTTTCTGGTGGCCAAAAACAAAGAGTAGGTATTGCTCGTGCATTAGCAGGGAATCCTTCTATTTTGCTTTGTGATGAAGCAACAAGTGCACTTGATCCAGAAACAACTGCAGAGGTGTTAAATCTTATTAAAGAAATTCATAATAAAACTAATATAACTGTTGTTTTGATTACTCACGAAATGAATGTTATTAAAACGATTTGTACAAAAGTGGCAGTTATAGATGGTGGAACAATTGCAGAGAATGGATTAGTTTCAGAAGTGTTCTATCACCCAACACAAGAAGTTACGAAAAAATTCCTATCTCAAACATCATTTGCTTCAGAATTTGAAGAGAGAGAAAATATTGAGGAATGGAAAAAAGTGTTTACAGATGGTGTTATTATTAAGTTTACTTTTGATAACAATACATCGAAGAAACCTATTCTTAGTATGTTATTAAAAGAAATTGATTTTGATTTTAATATTATTAATGGACATATAGATAAAACAGCAAATGCTAATATTGGAACACTATTTGTTCAGTTAATTGGCTCTAAAGAGAATACAGATAAAGTAATATCTAGATTGAATGAACTAGGTATATTAACGGAGGTGTTATAATGTTTGATTTTGCAAGAGTTAATTGGGATAAAGTACAAGATAAAACAATTGAAACACTTATTATGACTTTTGAGTCACTTATTGCAGTGTTTGTTGTTGGATTATTTTTAGGGTTGTTATTATATTTAACATCTAATAGTAAGAGTACATTTGGACGTGGTTTTTATGCAGTTGTTACAGCGATTGTTAATATTTTCAGAGCTATTCCATTTATTATCTTGATTGTATTATTAATTCCATTTACTAAGGTGTTAATTGGTACAATTATCGGTGTGCAAGCGGCGATTCCAGCACTTATTATTTCTGCAGCGCCATTCTATGCTCGTTTAGTAGAGATTGGTCTACGTGAAGTAGATAAAGGTGTAATAGAAGCAGCACGTGCAATGGGAGCTAAAAACTCAACTATTATCTTGAAAGTTCTAATTCCAGAGAGTTTACCAGCGATAATTTCAGGGTTGACTGTTACAGCAATTGCTTTAGTTGGATCAACTGCAATGGCAGGGGTAATTGGAGCCGGAGGACTAGGTAACTTAGCTTACTTAGACGGATTCCAACGAAATAACAGTACTTTAACATTTGTTGCAACAGTTTTAATATTAATTATTGTATTTGCTGTTCAAATTCTGGGTGATACAATTGTTAAGAAAGTAGATAAAAGATAATTACGAAGAACAAGGTAGCATAGCTATCTTGTTTTTTTGTTTTTACATAAATGAACTAATGTATATTGATAAATTATGAACGATCTTCTAAATTGTTAGTTATAAAAATTATAAAATATTAATGTTTTACGAATAATTAACACTAAAATAGGTTAAAAAAACTCAAAAATGTGGTAAAATAGAAAAGACTGTATAAAATAGTAGAATTTATAAAATAAAAATATAAGGAGTTAAATTTATGGTTATTCAATGGTTTCCAGGTCATATGGCCAAGGCAACAAGAGAAGTTAAAGAAAAGCTAAAATTAGTGGACATAGTATTTGAATTAGTTGATGCACGTTGTCCTCTTTCATCACATAATATGTACCTAGATGAAGTTGTTAAAGATAAGAAAAAAATAATTATATTTAATAAAATCGATTTATGTGATAGAGCTGAGACAGCAAAGTGGAAAAGCTACTTTGAGAATAAGGGTTATACTGTAGTGTATACCGATGCGAAAAATAGTAATAACTTGAACAAAGTAATTGATAAAGCTAAAGAGGAACTTGCTGAAAAAATCGCTCGTCAAGTAGCGAAGGGTATAAAACCAAGAGCAATTAGATCAATGGTAATCGGAGTCCCGAACGTTGGGAAATCTACATTTATTAATAAACTTATTAAGAAAAATATCGCTAATACAGCTAATAAACCAGGTGTTACAAAAAAACAACAATGGTTAAAACTAAATAAAGATATAGAATTACTAGATACCCCAGGAATTCTTATGCCTAAGTTTGATAATCAAGAGATTGGTAAGAAATTGAGTTTAATAGGATCTATAAAAGATGATATAACACCTCTTGATGATGTGAGTTTATACTTAATAGAACTTTTAAAACAAAGTTATTTAGAGAATCTAAATAATCTTTATAAGATAAATGTTACTAGCGAAGATGAGAATGTATCTATCATGGAAAAAGTAGCAGAGAGAAGATTCAAAAAAATTGGTGGAGACTATGACTATGAATCAACAATTAAGCTGTTAATTCAAGATTTTAGAACACAAAAATTTGGACTTATTACTTTAGATAATTATAATGATTTATTAGAAAACGAGGAACAAAATGAAAATTAGTGAGGTAAAAGAACTCTTAAATCAAGAAGTCATTTCCGAGGAAATGTTAAATGAACTAAAAAAAGACGAAAGAACCGGGGTTCAAAAATTACTACAAAGTTATGCTAAAAAACAAGAGAAAAAACTTTTTTATAAAAAAGAGTATGAAAAAAAATCATTTTACGAGAATAAATGTTATAATAATGGGTGTAAGTATATTTGCGGAATAGATGAAGTTGGTAGAGGACCACTCGCAGGACCAGTAGTTGCTGCAGCGGTAATTTTAAAAAAAGATAGCTATTTCGAAGGATTAAATGATTCGAAGAAATTATCAGAAAAAAAACGAGAAGAATTGTACGAACAAATAAAACAAGAAGCAGTAGCATATGCTACTTGTGAAGTAGATAATATTGAAATTGAAAAATTTAATATTTATAATGCAGCACGTATAGCAATGCAAAGGGCGGTAGAAAAATTAGAAGTTAAACCAGATTTTCTACTTATTGATGCTATGCCATTTGAAAATTATCCAATTTCTAATTTCAGCATGGTTAAAGGCGATGAGAAGAGTGTTTCAATAGCCGCAGCTTCAGTTATTGCCAAGGTTCACCGTGACAATTTAATGAAAGAATATGCAAAAAAATATCCATATTATGATTTTGAGAATAATGCTGGATACGGAACAAAGAAACATTTAGAGGGTCTAAAAGAATATGGTATAACTCCAATTCATAGAAGAGACTTCGAACCAATAAAATCAATGATACAAGGAGGAAAACATGAATAATAACGGAATAAGTATTGCTAAAAATTTACAAAGCAACAACAGTAAAAAAAATAATACACAAGTGAATAAAAAAAATAATAAAAAATCTGTAAATCAGAATAAAGTTGTAACAAAAGAGCAAAAGAATAATACTAAACAAGTAATTAAAAAAATTAATAATTCAAATAAAGATAAAATTCAACAAAATAAGACAAAAAAATTAGCTAAAATTCGTATTACACCATTAGGAGGTGTAGAAGAGGTAGCTAAAAACATGTATATGGTTGAAATTGGGGATGAGATTTATGTTCTTGATGCTGGTTTAATGTTCCCTGAAACAGAGATGATTGGTATAGATGCCGTTATACCTGATATAAGTTATTTAGTGCGTAATAAACAAAAGATAAAAGGATTATTTTTATCTAATGGACACGTTAGTTCTATGGGTGCTGTACCATATATTATTGATAAATTAAAATGCCCAGTGTACGGATCAAAACTGACAATAGATTTATTAAAAAATCATCTTAAACAGTTAGGTATTAAAAAGAGAATTAAATTCTATTATGTAAAAGATAATAATAAATATGATTTTAATAATGCAAGTGTAACATTTTTCAAAACTACATACTCAATGCCTGATTCTTTAGGTATTTGTATTGAGACTAATCAAGGAAATATTGTTTATACTGGGGAATTTAAATTCGATCAATCTGTTAGCAAAGAATATAGATCTGATATAGTAAAAATAAGTACGTTGGGTCAAAAAGGAGTTCTTGCTTTATTAAGTGATTCAAGTAACGCTAATGTTAAAGGATATAATGTTCCTGAAAATGAAGCTGCTGAACAAATTGATAATGCTTTTTATCAAGCTAATAAGCGTATTATAGTAACGTGTTATGCATCTAACTTCTTAACAATTTCTCATATTGTAAGAGCAGCATTAGCACAAAATAGAAAGATTTTACTTTTAGGTCAAGCTATAGAAGCATCTATCAATACAGCTAGAAATATGAATTATTTACAAATTGAAGATAGTAATTTAATCTCTATTGAAGAATTAAAAAATTATCCGCAAAATGAAGTATGTATTCTTTCTTCAGGTGATCAAGGGGAACCAATAGAAGCTATGAAGAATATTGCTGAGAAGAAAATTGATGGAATTCAAATTGAATCGGGTGATACAATTATGATAGCTGCTACACCCTCTCCTAATATGGAAGTTATGCTATTCCAAACATTGAATTTACTAGTTAAACTAGGAGCAAATGTAGTGACAGCTTCTAAACGTCTACATGCAGCTAGTCATGCAACAAAAGAAGAATTAAAAATGATGTTAAACATGCTTATGCCTAAGCACTTTATTCCGGTTCAAGGAGAATTTAGAAACCTTCGTAAACATGCTGAGATTGCAGCGGAGACTGGAGTAGTTGCTGAGAATATTCACATTTTAGCAAAAGGAACGACTTTAGAATTAAGTGGTAACAAATCTAAAACATTACAAAATAATATTCCAGTAGGAAATATTCTAGTAGATGGTCGTGGTATAGGTGATGTTGAAGATAGTGTATTAAAAGATAGAAAATTACTATCAAACGATGGTATTTTTGTAGCTTCATATGCTATTAGTAGAAAAGAGAAGACTTTGGTAGGAAGACCTGTTATTCAAACAAAAGGTTTTGTCTATGTTAAGAAAAGTATGGAACTAATAAAAGAAGCTGAAGAAAAAGTAATAGAGTATTTGGAAAATAATCCTATTAAAAATATTAGAGAATGTGCGGCGATTAAAGCAGAAATTAGAAGTATGCTTTCTAGCTTACTGTATGATAATACTAAGAGAAAACCAATAATAATTATTAACTTTTCATTAATTTAGTAATAAAATATAACGGGAAATCGGAATAAGGAACAACTCAAATGATTTTGCTATAAAGTCAAGTTTGAATTGCTCCTTATTGTTCCCGTTTTTAGTCTATTTAAAAGGGGTGAAAAAATGTCTAAAGTTATTGCTCACATCGATATGAATTGTTTTTATGCCAGTGTAGAAGAAAAGTATAATCCTGAATTAAAAGGTAAGCCTTTGGCAATAGCGGGAGAAGTGAAAACTAGACATGGAATAATAGTAACCTCAAATTATGAAGCGAGAAATCTAGGGATTAAAACAACTATGCGAGTAGGCGACGCTAGGAAAATATGCCCTAATATAAAAATTCTTCGTCCTGATATGCCAAAGTATCAACAAGAATCTAAATTAATTTTTGATTTAGTACGTGAGTATACAGATAAGATTGAGATAGTTTCTGTTGATGAAGCATATATAGATTTAAGTGATTTTACAGAACCAATAAAAGTTATAGCAACAATTCAAAGAAGAATTTATAAACAATTAGGTATGCCTTCGTCAGTAGGAGTTTCATTTAATAAATTTTTTGCGAAAATGGGCTCTAATTTGAAAAAACCTTTAGGTTTTTCAATTATTAATAAAAAAAATTATAAAGAAATTTTATGGAATATGGATATAGGAGAAATGCACGGTTGTGGTAAAGCTTCTACTAAGAAATTAAAAAATATTGGGATAAATACAATTGGTGACGTAGCTGTGGCAAATGAGGTAATCCTTCATAGCTTATTAGGAGTTCAAGGTTTGAGATTAAAGAACAAGGCTAATGGTGAAGGGAGTTCTGAACTGAAATATACGATTGATAGAAAGTCTATAGGTAATTCAAAAACATTTACAAAAGATTTAATAGATGAAGATGATATACTAAAAGAAATTAAAAAATTAAGTGGAAAAGTCAGTGCAAGAGTACAGTCGCGGGACTACGTTGGAAACAATATTTCAATTATGATAAGATTTAGTGATTTTAAAACAATTACTAGATCAAAAAAGATTCCAGAGTTTATATCTAGTACAAATGATATTTTTAATTATGCGTGGGAGCTGGTACTAGAACATTATGATTTTAGCCAAGGGCTAAGATTACTTGGAGTATCGTTAAATGATATAAAAAAATCAAAAGAATTAAAGGTTCAACTTGATATTTTTGACAAAAAAGATTATAAAGAAGAAGAAAAACTTAGAAAGCTTTCTAAGAAATTAAAAGCGGAGTTCGGTGATACAATAATAACTGATTTCGAAAATTTTGATAAAAAAGGAAAATCTATAATTACAACAAGTTTTAGCAAAGATTTTCTTGATTAGTAATAAAGGAGATAAGATGTTAGCAATTAATAAGAGGTTACAATTAGTAGCTACATATGTAGAAAATAAAAGATTAGCAGATATCGGTAGTGACCATGCATATTTACCGATTTATTTAGCTAAAAACAATAAAATAGATTATGCTGTAGCTGGAGAAATAGTAGAAGGTCCGCATAAGGTTTCTATAAAAAATGTTATAGAAGAGAATCTTGTTGGTACAATTGATTGTCGCAAAGCTGCTGGATTAGATGCTATTGAATTAAGTGATAATATTGAAGTAATAACAATTTGTGGTATGGGTGGAAAACTAATAGCAGATATATTAGAAAAAGGAAAAGAGAAATTAGCTAATAAACCTAATTTAATTTTACAACCAAATGTTGGAGAAAATTTTGTTAGAGAAAAGTTACAAGAGTTAGAGTATAAAATTACAGCAGAAAATATTATTGAAGAAGATGGACATATTTATGAAATTATCGTTGCAAAACCTGGTAAAATGAAGTTATCTGAAGACGAAATTAATTTTGGAAAGTTTTTATCACTAGAAAAAAATGAATTGTTTGTAAAAAAACAAAAACAAGAACTTTCGAAAATCGAATATATTTTAAGTCAATTAGAAAAAGCAAATGAAGTTCAAGAAAATAAGGTAATAGAGTTTAAAAATAAATATACTAAGATACTAGAAATTATTTCTTAACATTTTTTAAAGGAGGGAATGATATGTTGCAGTCTTTACATGATGAAAAAGAAGCTAAAAAGTTATTAAATTTTAGTGTAAAAATAGCTAAGAGTATGTTATCTTATGGAGCAGAGGTATATAGAGTTGAAGATACAGTAAATAGAATTTATAAATCTTTTGACAATATTAAAGCAGCTAACAGTTTGGTTACGTATAATTTTGTTATTGTATCTTTTACATATAATGATAATACATATACGGCAATGCGTAGGGTAATTTTAGGTGATCGTGATTTAGAAAAAATAGCACTTTTGAACGACATATCTAGAAAAATGGTAATGGGTGGATGTACTTTAGATTATGCATTTAAAAAAATGAAGGAAATTAAAGCTAAAAGTAGATATTCTTCATATATTGTGATTCCTGCTTTAATGATGTCAGCTCCATTTTTCGCAATAATGTTTGGTGGTACATTTAAGGATAGTTTATTCGCCTTCTTTATCATGGCCATTGAAGCTATGTTCTTAATTTTAACCGCAAAATATAAACTAACGTCCTTTGTGAGCAATTTTTTAGGTGCATTTATATCTACTATATTGGTTATGGTATTAAATAAGTTTTTCTTTATTCATAATCCTTTTAGTATAATTATTGTGAGTTTGATGCCACTTGTACCAGGCGTACAGGTTACAAATGCTGTTCGTGATTTCATGGCTGGTGATTATCTATCTGGGATGATAGGAATACAAGCTGCAATTTTCGTGTCCACTGCCATCGCACTTGGAGTAGTAATGGGATTAAAATTAGTATAAGGAGAAAATTATGGAAAATAGTGTTTTTATACAGTTTATAGCAGGTTTTGTAGTCAGTATAGCTTTTGCAATTTTCTTTAATGCTCCTAAACGATCATTATTTACTTGTGGACTTATTGGTGCTATCGGTTGGTTAGTTCAAGTAGTGGCTAATTTGTTATTAACGGATGTTGTAGTAAGTAGTTTTCTAGGTGCGGTATGTGTAGGAATATTATCAACAAATGCATCTAGGTTTTTAAAACTTCCAGCTACCATATTTATTTATACAGGGATGGTACCGTTAGTTCCTGGATATGGTATGTATAATACAATGCAAAATATTGTGACTAAAAATTATAGTGTAGCATCTCAAGTAGGAATTGAAACTATTCTTCAGGCAGGGGCAATTGCTATGGGAATCTTATTAGCATCGGTATTTTCAGCTTCAATCCAGAGGGTAAAAATACAAAGAAAACGATAAAAGTGTTATAATAATATTATGAATTTATAAAAGGAGATTATTATGGAATATATTTTATATTTTGCAGAAACTTGTCCAGATACTGCACCATTTAAAGAAAAATTATCAGAATTAGGGATAACTTACAAAGAAGTAGAAGTTATGACTTCATTAAAGAATTTTAAAGAGTTTTTATTCGTTAGAGATACATATTCACAATTTGAAGGTATAAGAGGTAATATGAAAATTGGTATTCCTTGTTTAGTTGTGAGTAAAGATGAATGTATATTAGATATTAGTGAATTAGCTAGATTAAAAAAATAAATTACTAATAAACTCCAAAATTAGGATATTTCAATTAATTGTAAAATTAATAGTGAATTTTCTGATGTAGAGTTTATTTTGTTCTGAAACTTATTTAATCCCTTGCTTTTTATATTTAAATTTGATATAATTAAAAAATGCTAGGTGGGGAGTTAGCGGTGCCCTGTACTTGCAATCCGCTTTAGCAAGACCGAATACCGAGATGCGGGTAGAATAGGGAATGTCGAGTTTAACACGTAATGTTGAGACTGAGGCACCTTACGACGCAATACTTATGAACCATGTCAGGTCCGGAAGGAAGCAGCATTAAGTAAGTCTATTGTGGGTGTGAGTTTTTGTTGAGGTTGAGTTGGCGATTAGACTAACGGTTTTTTAATCTATTCAAGTCTCGGTTGCATATAGTATAAATCGATGATATCTAAAAGTAAATTAGCTTTTGGATTTTTTTTGTGTTTAAAAATTTTTAGAAGTAAATAGATAGAATATAGGAGGTTTTATGTATCAAGGAAATAATATAAAAGAACGTGGTTTAATATTTATTAAATTATTAATTCCAGTACTTATATATCAAGTTGTATCCTATTCATCAGGAATGATTGGAACGTTTATGGCTGGCCACTATAGTCCAACAGATCTTGCGGGAGTAAGTATGGGAGTTAATATTTGGAATCCAATTATGTATACTTTAAATGCAATTGTCCTAGCATTAATTCCAATAGTTTCACAGCTAATCGGAAAAAATAAAGAAGAAGACATCCCTACAACTGTTAGACAGTTTTTATATATTGCAATTCTTATAAGTATCATTTTAGTAGTAGCTCTAAATACTCTAGCAGTTCCAGTTGTTGATAGTTTGGGTATGGAAGAAGGTATAGCAACAATAACTAAAAATTATTTGTATTATGAAAGTTTTGGTATATTATCCATATTTTTATATGTAGTTTTAAGAGCGTTTATGGATAGTTTGGGATTAACAAGATTATCTATGATAATGATGATAATTTCAGTGCCAATAAATGTGTTTTTCTCATATAGTTTTATATTTGGTAAGTTTGGAATGCCTGAGTTAGGAGGAGCAGGTAATGCTATTGCAGTAGCAGTAACATATACAGTGCTATTTTTTATAGCATTATTTATAACTTTGAAGCACCCGAAAATTAATAAATATAAAATTTTTGAAAAAGAAAGAGTAAAGTTTGATTATTGGAAAGAAATATTTAAATTGGGGATACCTATCGCTCTAGCCACTGCTTTAGAAACTGTGGTATTTTCAACGTTATCTCTTATGGTGTCTCGTTTTGATACTACGGTTATAGCATCGCACCAAGCAGCATTAAATTTTTCTGGTTTTCTATATACTTTACCAGTAAGCGTTGCTAATACGGCTACTATAATAATCGCTTTTCATGTAGGAGCTAAAGATTATAAGATGGCGAAACATTATACAGCACTTAGTGTAATATTAGGCATGTGTTCTTCATCAGTTGCAGGATTAATAGTCTTACTTTTTGATAATAGAATTCCATATTTATATAGCAATGATGGTGGAGTTATAAGTTTAACGGCGCATTTATTGTTGTTTGCTATTGGTTTTGCAATTTGTGATTCGTTTGCTTCTGCTTTGGCAGGAGTTTTACGTGGTTATAAAAAAGTAGTTCCTATTTGTGTAGCGATGTTTATTGGCTATTACATGATAGGTATTCCAACAGCTTACTTTTTAGTATTTAAAAAAGGTATTGGAATAGATGGTTTATGGATTGGTTGGATAATAGGGTTAGGAGCATATGCATTAGGAGTATTAATTTATTATCTAGTCATGAGAAAAGGAATTAAGAAAAAAATTAGCTAAATAATATAGAAGATTTCGCAATAATAGTAGTTATTGTGAAATCTTCTTTTGAACTTGTATAATCACTTGACTATTGTTTTAAAAAACTATATAATGTGATTATCATAACTAGATTATAAGGAGGTAAATATTTGAACAAAGTATATCCGAAATGGTCAGAATTACCTAATATTGATTTATATTTAGACCAAGTTTTACTATATGTTAATCAATTGGATAGTTCCTCAATTGTAGATGATGATAAGGGATTAACTGCAGCGATGATTAACAATTATGTTAAAAATGGTCATTTAGATAAACCGATTAAGAAAAAATATAATCGAAGACAATTGGCAAGGTTGATAGTTATTACATGTTTAAAAAATGTATTTTCTATACAAGAGATAAGTAAAACGATTAATAGTTTAACTGTCGAAGAAAGCTCTGAAACAATGTACAATAACTTTGTTATGTGTATGAATGGAGAAATGAGGGAAGGCTTGTCAGAAGTAATAGTTGCTGCATGTGATACTGTAAGATCGTATAAAAAAACACATGACTTATTAGAAAAATTAAATTAAAATACTTGGAGGTATATGATGGAGTGGAAAATTGTAGTTGATACTGCTTGTGATTTTAGAGAAATTCCTAATAAAGCAGAAAATGTTACTTATGAAAGAGTACCATTTTCGTTACAAATAGAAGATAAAGTTTTTGTTGATACATTAGATTTAGATATTGATAAAATGATGGAAGAAATGTATGCTAGTTCAGAACCAGCAAGATCAGCATGTCCTAGTCCAGAAGCGTATTTAGCTGCTTATAGAGGGGCGAAAAATGTAATAGTACTTACTTTAACTGGAGCAATGTCTGGAAGTTATAATAGTGCTATTATTGGTGAAAAGATGCTAAAAGAAGAAAATGAAGATGTTAATATTCATATCATTGATACTCTTTCTGCAGGTGGAGAAAATGATTTATACCTTCTTAAGATAAATGAGCTAATAAAAGAGGGGTTGTCTTTTGACGAAGTAGTCTCTGAAATGAAGAAATATCAAGAAAATTCTAAACTTATTTTTGTGTTAGAAAAAGTTGATAATTTAGTTAAAAATGGTCGTTTAAATAAACTTACAGCTGCTGTAGTAGGATTATTAAATATGCGTATGGTAGGTGAAGCAAGTGATGAAGGAACGCTACATTTACTTCATAAAGTTCGTGGAGAGAAAAAGGCTGTTTCAACTGTAGTTGATGAAATGATAAAAGCTGGATATAAAGGTGGACGTGCAGTAATTACTCACAGAAATAATGAGAGTATTTGTAAAAAGATTGAAGATAAATTAAAAGAGAAATTTTCAAATGTAGAATTTATCGTTGTTCCTACTTCTGGAATCTGTAGTTTCTATGGTGAAGAAGGTGGCATGCTATTAGGGTATGAAATATAGAGTATAGATAACAAAAGAGAAGAAGTTATTTACAATCCGTAAATACTTCTTCTCTTTTATTAAATTTAACTAACTCTGCTTAGCTCTTTTTTTATGTTTTCGAAACTTCCCAATTAAAAAACCAGTCCCTTGACCACAAAGGCTGAAGAATATATAACCTAAACCATATATAAGAATATCGAAGTTTAAAATTATTAAACAAGATATACTATAAAAAATTCCTATAATAAATGAGAAAATATAGCTAAAGTCTTCTTTATTATATGCATATAGAAATGATATTAGAAAACTAATAACAGGATATACAATAATTAAAAGTAATATTATCATACCTGATCTATTTGATATAAAATAAGAACACAGAGGGAGTATTATAAATAAAAAGAAAGAAAAAATTAAATATGGTACTTTTTCTAAAAATTTCTTCATCATCTGCCTCCTAATTATAGTGTTATTCTATCATATATTGAGTTAAAAAACAATAAACAAATATGAGTGGCTTTCTCCACATATTTGAAACCGTTTTTAAAATATGTTATTATTAATATATCAATAAACGAGAGGGGAATAAAATAATGAAATTTTTTATTGATACAGCCAATGTAGAAGATATTAGAAGTGCTAATGAATTGGGGGTAATCTGTGGGGTTACCACTAATCCATCTTTGATTGCAAAAGAAGGGAGAGACTTTACTGAAGTAATCAAAGAAATTGCAGCAATTGTAGATGGTCCTATTAGTGGAGAAGTAAAAGCAACTACTACTGATTGGAAAGATATGGTGGATGAAGCAAGAGAAATAGCGAAGATTCACCCTAATATGGTTGTAAAAATACCTATGACAGAAGATGGACTAAAAGCAGTAAAAGTTCTAAACAATGAAGGTATAAAAACAAATGTTACGTTGATTTTTAGTCCTACTCAAGCACTTCTTGCAGCAAGAGCAGGTGCAACATATGTATCACCATTTTTAGGAAGACTAGATGATATTTCACAGAATGGCTTATTATTAATTGAAGAAATAGTGGAAATATTCGCAAATAATGATATTGATACACAAATTATTGCAGCAAGTGTAAGGAACCCAATTCATGTAACTGAATGTGCTAAGCTTGGATGTGATATAGCTACTGTTCCATATAATGTAATTAAACAAATGGTTAAACACCCTTTAACAGATATAGGAATAGAAAAATTCAAGCAAGATTACTATAAAGTATTCGGTGAATAATTAGAAAAATAGTTTTGTAGTTAGAAAAATATATTTCTTCGAAAAAAAATTAAAAAAATTTCATTTTATACTAGAAAAAATTATAAAGTAATGTTATAATATATTTTGTTGTATGAAAAAGTTGTTAAGATTAAATTTTATAGGAGGTTATATTAATGCGCGTAAATGTAACATTAGCTTGTACTGAATGTGGTGATAGAAACTACATTACTAAAAAGAACAAAAGAAATAATCCAGACCGTATTGAACTTAAAAAATACTGTCCAAGATTAAAAAAAGTGACTTTACACAGAGAAACTAAATAATAAAGTTAGAGAAGCCTTAAAGTATCAACGTTTAAGGCTTTTTGTTTTTCCACTTGACCCACACTTGACCCACACTTTAAAAATTTACGTATTTTGCGAACTTTTTTCCGACCTCTTCTTTTTGTTTTTCTGTTACGTGAGCATAAATACTCATTGTTGTTTTTAAGTCAGAGTGACCTAATCTTTCTTGTACCTCTTGAATAGTAATACCACTTTCAAATAATAAACTACAATGTGTGTGTCTGAAACCATGTACTTTAATTTCTTTAAAATCATACTTTTTACAAATACGTTTTAAATTAGCATTCATGAAATTTAGGTATAAATAAGAGTTTGTGATATCATCAGTAAAACAAGGTTGATGTTTCTTTACTCTTGTACCTATCATTAAAAATCTTTCCCTTTGATTAATTTTCCAACGTTTTAAAATATTTGCGGTTTGTTCATCAATGCTAATATTTCTTACACCACTTTTACTTTTTGGAGTTTGAACAACTACCTTTTTTTCTGTATTCAATGCTAACGTTTTGTTTATATTAATTGTATTGTTGGTAAAGTCAATATCAGACCATTCAAGAGCCTGTAATTCACCCTTACGAATACCTGTAAAAGCTAATAACCTAAACATTGTAGTTAGTTTTATATCATCCTCATTATCAACTAAAGTAAGGAATTGTTTTAATTCTTCTTTAGAGTAATATTTATCCTTATCATCTGAAGTAATATCATCTTTTTGCTTAGGTAATAGTACATCTTTCATTGGGTTACTGTATATAACTTTCATCTTAACAGCATAATCTAAAATCATGCTGCCATAGATCTTTATTTTTTTTAGAACAGCAAGTGAAAACTTTTTACTGTAATTATTAATAATTTTTTGGCAGTAAGGAAGAGTAAGTTTTTTTAATTGCATATTCTCTAATTTAGCAAGTAATAAATCAAATATATGTTGATTGACTAGTAAAGTACTTTCTTTAATAGTATGTTGGTAACCCTCGTACCATAATTCATATATTTCTTTAAATGTTGTAACTTCTGTATTTAATAAGCCGTTAGTAGCTATTTCAGTTTTAATCTTAGCTTCACATAGTACCGCTTCTTTTTTAGTTTTAAAACCACGTCTAGTAGTTTCTTTTCTTTTTCCGTTTTCATCTTTACCTAGATAAACTTTAATCATGTAATATTTTTTATTATCACGTTTATTTATATATTCTTTAATCATTTTTTCCGTTTCCTTTCTATCTAGCACATATCAAAGAAATCAATAAATGATTAGGTAAAAAACACCTCATATAATGGACGTGGTAAGACTTTTAAAGGTTAGGTAATGTAATTACACCTTTTAATAATTAGAACGCTTAGAAGCGGTTTAAATGGCTTGTAATTTTAAGTAAGAAGCGCAAACCTTGATATAACAGTATTTGTATGGTATAATACTATTATATTCTTTAATATAGAAACTATGTATTAAATCATTTTATATATTTTTTTCATTTTTATTAGATCCATAAAGCACTGGTAATTTATTTTACTGGTGCTTTTTTCTATTTTTTAAATAAACTAAATTAATTATTTTTAGTTTTTAATTGCATAATCTGAAGTTCATTAGGTAATCCTATAGATGAAAATAATTTATCGGTATAACTTTGATTTTTAATTTTACCTCTAAGGTTATTCATTCTTTTTCTTATAGTGTTATTAATTTTTGCATATTGGTTATAATTGATAAAAAATTTAAGATAAAGTATAGAATTATAAATACTTTGTCTATTATCGCTATTAAGGATATTTAACGGTGTATGTATATCAGCATAAAAAGGTAAATCATTCTTTAGAGTAGTTTCTAACATTTTATTATTATGTGCTGTTATATTCCTTAATTCAGTAAGATTTTCTAATCCTTTTTGTATAACGTTAAAGTGTATATCTTTAATTGAAGTGGTACTTAAATTATCTTTAACAAACTTCGCCAGTTCTTTTGCAACATCATTTTTTATTTTATCAGGCAATAAATTATAAAAGTATGTTACTTCACCTAGTGTAAGATAATCAACCAAAACCCAAAACGGTACAACTGAATGAACCTTATAATAATGTTTAATTGAATTATTATTTTTTTTCTTCTCTTTGTAATAATTTAAAGTATTGGCAAAGTTAGAAATTTGTCTACTTACTTTTATAATATCCGTACTACCGTATGTTTTTATATCTAAATATGAATATAAATCATTTTTAAAATGTTTACAGTAACAATAAGCTAAAATCGACTTAAAGTGTCTTTCAGCTTCAATTATTCCTTCAAAGATAACAGTTTTTATTACTTTATCAAAGTGGTGTATTTCAAGAATATCTTCAAAATACACATCATCATAATATTTACTGGTATCAGAATTTATAAAAAATTTACTATAAGCATTTACAACATTGTAGTAATTATATTCCAGTAAATACTGTTTAGCTGCTTCTTTATCTTTAAATTTTAGGTTTCTATCCTCTAAAATTTTAAGCTGTTGATCTAAAGTTTTAAAAGGTTTCACATCTATCCTCCTTTAATTAAAACAAAAACACCGCATATATCTAAAATATACACGGTGTATTGCACACATAGAACCCCTTTTCATATTAAAAGTAGGCTACCTATATGCTTATCTCTTATGTATATTTTAGTATTTTTTAAAATAATTGTCAATTGATTACTATCAAATTTTTTTAACTTTTTGCCTTGTTTTTGATTGTTTTTGATTGTTTTTCCCCATTTTTTGGTTTATTTACGATTTTTTATATTTTATTAAGTTGTTAAATATCCTTATTAAACAATTATACCGCTTCTTGAGTGGTAGGTAACTATTAGTTGATAACCAGTAAGTTAAATGGAAAAAATAGCGTGATTTTCCATTTTGAACTGTTAACTGATGGTTGAAAATATTAATTGTTGTTATTTTCTAAACTTTGAATATATTTCTTATCACTATCTGATAATTGATAAGTCTTAAGTTTTGATATAATTTTTTTGGCAAGTTGTTTTCTATCTTTTTCTGTTAACATTTCGATTAATTCAACAAGTTTATACGTTTCTTTTTGCATATTAACCCTTATATTTTCCATAGTTTTTAAATACTCAATATCAATATTCCAAGGGTTCCATGTAGCGTTATTTTGGTCAATATAATCATAAATATAATGGATATTGTCTAATGTTATATTTCTATCTTCTAACCATTTTTTAAACTGAAGTCTAGCGATTGAATACTCTTCGTTAGATGATACTTTGTTTCCAGTTTGATATTCTAGTATAGAAACTAAATTATTATCTAAAAATTCATCAATAGAACCATATAATAATTCATTTATAGTCATATCAGCTATTTTTGAAATACTGGCTAATCTTTCTTTATTAGGTAAAGAAACACCATTTTCCCATTGTTGAACATTACCTTTACTAGCATTAAACAATTTTCCAAAAGCCTCTAAAGTGTAACCTTTATTCATTCTAATTTGTTTTATCCTCGAACCAACAGCTTTCTTATTTACAGTTATTTTCATATATAATTCCTCTTTAATTAAGTTATATCCTCATTATACACTAATTAAGTATAAAAATAAATAGAAAAGTACAAAAAAGTACTTGACTAGTAAGAAGTGTAATGCTAAACTAATATTGTAAGTACAGAAAAATACTTAAATATTAGAAAGGAGTTTTTAAAATGCAACCTATCAAAATAAGTAAAGTACGTTCTTATAGATATGCATTAGGTAAAACACAAAAAGAAATGAGTGAATTACTTAATATCCACCATGTTGTATATGGACGTAAAGAAAGAATGTTAGTGGCATTTACTGACAAAGAAAAAGTAATACTATTGAACTTTTTCAAGGAATACTTTCCCAATGAAACAATTGATAGTTTATTTTTTTAAAACAATAGTACAGAAAAGTACAAAAAACCTTTCAAGTATCCAACGACCAAATCAGACTACTTAAAAGGTTTCAAAAGAAGTATTTAACAAAAATACTTTCTTTCATTATAACACAAGAAAGGAGTTTTAAGTATGGAAAACAAAGATCTATACATCAATACTTTTTGTTGTGTAGTGGTATTCATACCATTCATAACAGCATTTATATATATACTAGCTATGCTAATGGATAGCATTTATTAAAAGGAGAGTGATTATATGTTCAGTGTAGAATTTGAACAAGAAGTGATTAAGGCAGTACGTGAGATAGTGAAAGACATCTTACAAGATGAAATAAAGCAAGATAAACGATACAACCAAAAAGAACTATGTGAAACCTTAGGAATTGGAGTTGATACCTTATCAGACTTGAATAAACGTGGTTTAAGACCTACTAAAGTAGGTAGGCAGTACATTTATCTTGAAAGTGAAGTAAACAAGTTTTTAAGAGAAAACACTATTTAAAAAAATGGATATCTAGCACATATCAAAGAAATTAATAAAGACGGTATTATTACCGCTTCTTAAAATAAAAATAGAATGGAGATAATAAGAATGGAAATAAAAGTAATTAAGGACGGAACAACAGAAGAAATGGTTTATAACGGTTTAGAGTTATTAGAGAAGATAGCAAGTAAGATAGTTGATAAGAGTAATAGTGTTGTATCTTTAAAACCACATCAAGGTAATAACAATACAGATAGCTTAGAAACCTTACAGCGAGATAATGAATTATTGCTAACGTTTGTTGGAACATATTTAACAATAGCACCTACTTTCAAAGACATGGTTACAGAGTATCAAAAAATAAAAGAAAGTGAAACTTTTAGAAATAGAATCATTGACAGAGAAATAAAAGGCTTAACAGGATATATTGAAATGTTGGACGTTGGGAAAATTACTGGAAAACCTACTGACTTACAAATTTTAAAAATGCAAATTAAAAGTACTTTAGAAATAACGGTTAAAGTACTAGAAAAGCTAAAAGATACATACAGCAAAGATGAAAATACTTTACGTATTGAAATGTAAAAGAGGTGATGTGATTATGAATACTATATACACAGAAAGGGTGAAAATATGGAAGATATAAAACCATTAAAATTAAAAGAAGTAATTCAAATTAATAATAATGATGAAATAATAACTAGTTTATTAAATAAACAGGAAGTAATGGCTTTAGTCGGGAGCGCTAACAGTTGTAAAACAAGTGTTGTAATAAGTTTAGCTATTAGTATAATAAACAATGGTTATTGGTTAGATAGATTTAAAGTAAGTGGTAAGAAAGTTCTGTTTGTTAATACAAGTAGTAAATTTAGTTATGTTGTGGAAACAATAGAAAAAATAGGAAGAAATGAAGCGGTTAACGAAAATTTAGAAATTTTAGATGTTAGAAATGAAAGTTTCAATAAAATTGATGAATTATGTAATTTTATAAATAACGCTAGTTTTGAAAAATATGATCTAATTATAATTGATACCATTGATACATGTACACAATTAGAAAATCAAAATTATAATAGTATTCCAGTTAAAACCACATTATCTAGATTAGCTTTCAATTTAAATACTGCTATTGTGTTTACACATGATAATTTTACACCGCGAATTGGGAATATAGAAACAGATAATCAAATTAAATATACTAAATTACATTTATTTTGTGATGTATATATTGAATTTTTAGAATTATATCCTTCTGATTATTATTTAGACACTATTAAGTGTGATGAAGTAATAGGATATTTGAAAAGTACCATTCCGGAAATTTTGACTACTTTTAAATTTGATATTAGCAAAGGTTTAGAAAATGAGATAATTGAACTAAAAGAGAGAATAAATACCCTTGATTTCTTAGAAGACTATGAAAAAGAAAAGATTATTGCAGAGATTGATGAACAGATAAAAATGGTTAATCATAGGAAATTTTATAAACTGAAGATAGTATCAAAAGAAAATGGATCAGAAGATTATTTCTATTATTTTAATTTTCCATATTTATACAATGTAACATCAGAATATATTGAAAATCTAGAAGTAGGGAAAAAGGCTGTTGATACTCTACCTAAAAAAGATAAGCGTAAAACAAGAGATATTAATAAAGCTTCTAATAAAAAACAGATTATTGAAAGTATTCAGAAGTTTAGACAACTAAAAGGAGAATATCCAACCTCAAAAGATTTACAGGAATATTTAGATATAAGTGAAAGGACATTGCAACGAAAAATTAGAGACTGTGACGGAGAAGTTATAAAAGCAGATAATACTTACATTTTAATTGATGATTTGTATTGAAAATAAAATAATATTTAACAAAACGACACCGACATTTTAAAATTATAAATGGTTGTCGTATTAATGAAAAAGTTTATTTATTAGTTTTAAAATACATACTAAGATAAAATAAACGACATATAACCATAAAATATAAAAAATAAAATATTTATATTTGATTTTTACTGGTGAAAATCATGTTTAAAAAAATAAATATATTTATTTTATTCATGACAAAAACGACAAAAACGACAAATGACGGCACCCGACAACCCGACAAAAAGTGTTTTTTAATATATACTTGTCGTTTTTTTACGACAAATACGACAAATTAAAATACTTGTCGTATATAAAAGTTATTAAATCAACGATTAATAGCATTTAAGAATTGCTAAACGACATGAAACGACAAGTATTTTTGTCAGACACCCCACTATATACTATCTACGATGTATATAGTCTAGTAGGTGGCAATAACCCCCTATGTGGGTAATACGGACAAGGGGCTTTAAAGCTAGCCCCCTTGTACCGTCCTTACCCCACGGATAGGGAAAGCGAAAAAAAGAAAAAAATAAAAACTTGTCGCTTTTTAAATTTATGGTATTTCTATTTTTTAAATTTAAGAATTGATTTTCTAAAAGTAGGAGGTGTGGTAATGAAAAAGAGATCAAGAAGAAAATTCAAGAAGATAACAGATAAAGATTTTCAAAAATTTAGAGTTATGTACCCATGTAAAGATATATTAGAGGTTAGAAATTGGTTAAAACAGAATATGCAACCTTTAGAATATATTCAAGGTAGACTAATAAAAGTTGGACTTCTTGTATACAGCAAAGAAGATAAAATTTACAAAGGCTTAAATTATGGTAGCGATATAAGACTAGTACCAAGAAACAATAAACATAATATAACTATTGAATTATTGAATATCTGTTTTGATGAAGAAATAGATATTATGAAGCCACTTAAGAAGAAAAAAGATACTGAAGAATATAGAATGGAAGATAATGAAATTTCATGGTATTTACTAGAGAAATACAAGATACTAGAGTATTTAGTGTTACAAGCTTTATATTGTGGATATCTAAAAAAAGATAATGGATACATTGTAGGTGATTTATGGTAAATATAAAACGAAAGAAAGGAATTTAAATAATGCAGTTATCAAGAGAAGAACTATCTAAACTAGACCTTATAATAGAGCGTTCTATGGACGATACGACCTCTAAAGAAGCGGTAGCTATAGAAACCTACCTAAACAAAATAGACAGCTTAGAACGTGAATTATTGATAGCTGTATACTTTAATTTTTCACGTAAGGCAACTGATGAAGAAAACAAGATTATTGATGAACATAAAGTGAAGTTGTTCAGTTTACTATCTAATAAAGGATATATAAAAGTTAAGACCCCGCCAAGAGTTGAACAAAGATTGAACAATGATAAAAAGCAAAAATTAAATAGGTATAGAGATTTAAGAGAACAATTATACCAATTATATAATACATTAGACGAACTGAACGAAAAACAAAAATATCTATCAAATATACAAGCTACTGACTATTCAAAAGAAAAAATCAAATACAGTAAACAGGAATATGATTTTAAAGCAGTCAGTTTATTATCTGAAATAGAAGATACAGAAAAATATATTGAAGAATTAAAAATAATAACACTGAAAGAAAAAGAGTATCTATCAAGTGTTATTAGAAATATATCTGATTTAAGAGTTAGACATATATACTGGTGGCGGTATTTAATGGTTGAAGAATGGAAAAAGGTAGCAAGAATGGTAGGTTTAAAAAGTGAACGTTACTGTATGAAGTTACATAATGAGTACTTAGAAGAACTAGATATTTAAATCTAAAACACCGATAAAAAAAGTAAAAATGTATGGTATAAACAATATATCTTTTCAGTTTACTGCAATAAATTTGAAAAGAACTAAATAAAAGCAAGCGACCAAAAAAAAGAAAAAATGTATGGTATACACAATTAAGACATCTATTTATTAGGTGTCTTTTTTTAGATGAAATTATATTGAAGCGTGAACGAAGCGTGAAAAAATTCATAAAATACACTATTTTTAGAAGCGGTAAAAGGTATAAATTACTAAGGTAGAATGCTAAGAAATGCTAAGGTTTGAAATGTATATAGAGAAAAAACAATAATAATGAACAGTGACTATTTCTTTTCCCTTATGAGCGGTAATATGCAGTTATTAGACCGCTTCTGTGTGGAAATAGATATAATTACACTAAATTGAGTTGAAACACGTTAAACAGCTTTTAAACAGCAGTATGAAAAAACTACTTTTTACTAACAAAAACTACCATTTTTAGAGGTAAAAATAACGTTTTTTTACATAAAATATCGGAAAAATAACCTATATATAAATAAAATTTAAGAAATATGAGTGTAATTCATGTTGTATAAAATGTTGGTAAATGTTGGTATAAAAGCATATATAGATAAAAAAACTTGTCAAAACTTGTCAAATAAAACCTATATGTTGGCAAATGTAGGCATAAAATCTATATATCTTTAAAATCGGCAGTTTCGGCAGTCTTAAAGGAGTTTTCAAAAACCTTATATAAAATCCTATATAGATCAAAAAGAATTTTTAAAGGGGGAGAGTACCTCTCCACTATATTGTTTGGACTTCACGCCGTCACTGTACATATTTTTTCGCGTGAAAGTTAAATTGTTGGAAAATGTTGGAATAAAATTCTGTATAAGTGAAAATGTTGAAAAATGAAAGTGCGGAAACCTATATATAAAATTACTACAAAATACTACATTGAAAACCTATATAGAAATTAGTGGTATTTAAAGATATATAGCATAAAAAAAGAATAGTACCCGCTCTCCAGTGGGAATGCGGTTACTATTTCTATTTGATACTATTATATCATACTTTTAAATAAAATAACACTATAGAAGACATAGTAACAAAAAAATAAAAAGAGATATTGATCCATCCTCCAAAAAAACTGGGGGGAAGACGTCCGATATCTCTTTTGTTACTTATATTATAATATAATATTTTAAAATAATCAATGTTACTTCTAGTCGAAGTTATTACATTATTTATAAGAAATCATATACCACAACAATGCAGTAATATTTACTAGTATATCGTTTGTGATGTAAAATAATGGGAAATACAAGCATTTATTTACCTTATAAGAGGTCAAGGGATATAACTATAAGGGAAAGTAAAATCAGAACGCTTAGAACGTAAAATGCTGAGAGAGTACAGTACAAAAGGGCACAAAAATATTAAGACGTAATAAGAAAAGTTGACAAAAGTATAATGTTGATATAAAATAAATATAGAGACAGGAGGTTATTGATGGGTATTCCATTAAATTAGCAATTTTAAGAAATCGTCTCAAGCCGTTTAAACGAATTAATCTATAGTGATATAGAGGTGTAATAGAAGCACGTTACACCGCTTGGCAGAGCTTAAGAACTGTTCCCTTGCGACAAGCCTAAGAAGCACAACAGTAGGGAGTTAGTTGTTCCACTATCAACAACTAATCGATTGTCCCGTACGGAGACTACTTCCGTTCCGTGCTTATTTTTTTTATCTTTATAAAGGAGGTTGTATGGATAGTGATGCAACATTACAAAGCACATTAGAAGATTATCAAGAAAAATTCTGTAATAAAAAATGTTTATTAGAGTTGAATTATAAAAAGATGAAGGATGTAGTGGTTATATTTAGTGAAACTGATTTACATCATCTATTAGGACTTCACTATGTTTTACCTAAGAATATTTACGCTAATAAAAGTATAGAAATGATAAAAAATAATGAATTATTAATTTCTGATTTATCTAATCATCAAGATTTTTCCGATATGTTTTCTAGATTCAGAAATTATAATTTTATTGAGAAAGTATTTTACGGTAAAGAAATAAATATATGTGTCGTAGATAAAGATATACCTAGAAATGGTATGAAGTTAAATCTAGTAGTATATGAAACGACTGGAAGAACCTCGATAGTATTGGGGTTAAGAAAGATTAATGATTCTTATAAACTAGTTACTTTACACGAAGATGATTCTAGAAAATATAATAAAACTCGTAGAACGACAATTAAAAATATAAAATGGTTAGACTAAGTTGTTATTCTTAGTCTTTTTTTCATCTTAAAAAGACGGTTAGAAAACCGTCCTTTAAAGTGGTTAGTGCAAAAAATGCACATACCTATACTATAAATTTTAAGTCTACTTAATTCCTTTGATATGTGCTAGATAAATAATAAAAATAATCTTGAGTTGACCCACACTTGACCCACAAATTGAAATATTTACCAACATTATTGAAAAATTACTAAATATAAAAATGTTGATATATCAATGGTTGGAAAGTACTGGGAATTTATAGAAATTATCAAATCAAACAGAGAAACTAAATAATAAAGTTAGAGAAGCCTTAAAGTATCATCGTTTAAGGCTTTTTGTTTTGCTTTTTGACAATGTTTTGACTGTGTTTTGATTTTCTTTTTTATGGTATAGAAGAGTAATTGAATGCCATTTGAATGCTATATTACATAAAATAAAAAATCCGTCAGTAACTTAATCACTGACGGATGAGAGCACTGAGCTCTAGTTATGGTTTACGATAGATACAATTAAGTATCTATGTTAGTAATTATATTGTATGTATTATTTAGTTACTGGCACTTCGAAAGTAGCATTTTCCATTTTTTTACCATCTTTATCGAATTGTGTAAAAGAAATTTTAATTTTGTCACTTTCTACGCTTAAACCATATCCTATAGCAGATTCTGAAATTGCACCAACTGGAGTAGGTTCGGGATATTTTGAAGAATTAACTGGATAAATT
This sequence comes from uncultured Gemella sp., assembly GCA_963525505.1. Taxonomy (GTDB): domain Bacteria; phylum Bacillota; class Bacilli; order Staphylococcales; family Gemellaceae; genus Gemella. Next base: position 4,265 of record CAURKK010000003.1, on the reverse strand, counting down.
CTAGCCTCATTTTCTGCTCCATCAACAACTGTTTTAGGAGCTAAAAATAGGTCTTGATATTCATTTTTAAAACCTAAGTTCTCATAAGTATATTTAATGATAACTACTTGTGCTATTTTATCTTTGATATGTTTATTTCTATCTTGAGTAGTTTTAACCTCTGTTATTTTTAATCTCCATTGACCATCTACAATCCATTCTTCATTAAGGCCGTAAACTTTATCTGATGAATTTTCATTTTTTGTTGTCGCTTTATTTTCTACTGTAGATTTACTTTGTTTAATTAGATCACTTTTAAATAATGAACACCCACTTAGAATTACAGAAGTTGATAACAAAACTGTAAAAAGTAATTTAGATTTCATATTTTCCTTCTCCTAATCTATAATGTTTAATTCTTATAAAATATTTTGAATTATCTTTCTATAAAAAAAATTATATAATACCAGAATAGCTCAGTCAATATACTTTGATTAGGTTTCTTAAAAATCTCAAAGTAGGAATAAATTTCAGGGATTCTTATAAAAATACTTTACAAATTCAAGGAAAAATATTATACTATTTACTATCCAATGAAAATATTGTTAATTTTTCTACAGATGTTTCTTGTTTTTAATATAGAATTCTTTAGCAAAGCTAACAAAATTGGAAGTTTCAAAAAAAATAATAAAAAAATAAAAAAGTTGTTGACAAACTATAATATCTATTATATAATTAATACATAAGTTAATAACAAATATTTATGCGGGTGTAGTTTAGTGGTAAAACCTCAGTCTTCCAAACTGATGTTGTGAGTTCGATTCTCATCACCCGCTCCATTTTTTTATTTTAGATATTTTTCCACAGTAGCTCAGTTGGTAGTAGCATCTGACTGTTAATCAGAGGGTCGTAGGTTCGAGTCCTACCTGTGGAGTAAAGTACGGTTGTGTATGCAGCCGTATATTTTTTTGTTTAAAATCTCGCTAAATATTATTATCATAAGGAAAATTATGTTATAATAGTTCATGGTATATGAACTTTTATCGAGTTGAATTTTATATAGTTTAAAAGTTGAAGTTTAAGAAAATAAAGAGAATTTTATAGGAGATTTTTATGTTTTTAGATGAGGTAAAAATATTCGTCCGATCAGGTGATGGTGGGAATGGATTAGTAGCATTTAGAAGAGAAAAGTATGTCCCGAAAGGTGGACCAGCTGGTGGAGACGGTGGACGTGGTGCCAATGTTGTATTCATTGTTGATGAAGGGTTAAGAACATTCATGGATTACCGTTACCAAAAGAAATTCGTTGCACCTAATGGTGAAAATGGAATGAGTAAGGGGATGCATGGTAGAAAGTCTAAAGATCTGTACTTAAAAGTGCCACCAGGAACAGTAATTCGTGATACTGATACTGGAGAGGTATTAGCAGATTTAGTAGAACATGAGCAAGAAGTAGTAGTAGCTCGTGGAGGACGCGGAGGACGTGGAAACTGTCGTTTCGCAACACCTTCAAACCCAGCGCCAGAAATCGCTGAAAATGGTGAACCAGGAGAAGAAAGAAATCTTACATTAGAATTAAAACTTATGGCTGATGTAGGTCTTGTTGGATTCCCTTCTGTTGGTAAATCAACATTATTATCAATAACATCAAAAGCAAAACCAAAAATTGCTGATTATCACTTTACAACATTAGCACCAAATCTTGGAGTAGTAGAAACAAAAGATCACAGAAGTTTTGTTATGGCTGACCTTCCAGGATTAATTGAAGGAGCTAGTCAAGGTGTAGGGCTTGGACATCAATTCTTACGACACATTGAAAGAACAAAGGTTATTGTACACGTAATAGATATGTCGGCAACTGATGGACGTGATCCATATGAAGATTATAAAATTATTAACCAAGAGTTAGCGGAATACAATATGAGACTTTTAGAAAGACCTCAAGTAGTTGTAGCTAATAAGATGGATATTCCAGTTGCAAGTGATAATCTTAAAGAGTTTAAAAAACAATTAGAAAATGATGGTGAAGAAGTGGATATCGTTGAAATTTCTGCCTTCACTCGTAGTAATATTGATAACTTACTTTATAAAATAAGTGATATATTAGACAACACAGATCCAAATACGTTATATGAACTTGATACTGAAGAAGAAAGTATGGAAAACAGAGTTCTTTATAAACATAAGCCTAAGGATGAAACATTCAAGATTACTCGTGATGATACTGGTGCTTATGTTGTAAGTGGGCCTGGTATTGAACGTGCATTCTTAATGACTGACTTTAACCGTGATGCTTCTGTTAGACGTTTTGCTCAGCAAATGCGTTCTATGGGTGTAGATGATGCTTTACGTGAAAGAGGATGTAAAAACGGTGATACTGTTAAAATCCTTAAAGGTGAGTTTGAATTCGTAGAGTAGGAGATAGCCACTATGGATAAAGAAAAAGTTTATTATATAATTAGAGAAGATGTATTACCTGAAGCTGTAAAAAAGACATTAGCTATGAAAAAAGCTTTAGAAGATGATTCAAAGTTATCAATTTTAGAAGCTTCGAAGAGATTTGATTTAAGTAGAAGTGCATTTTATAAATATAAAGATACAATTTATCCTATTCAAGATGTGAAAAGACAATCAATTCTATCGTTGTCTATTGATGTTGATGATATTCCAGGAATATTAGGTAGAATTTTATCGGTTGTTAATGAAGAGAAGTGTAGTGTACTTACAATTCACCAAACAGTACCGATAAATGCAAAAGCTACAATAATTATTTCTTTAGAGCTTAGCTCAGGTGATATAAATATTGAAAAATTAAATAAACGAATTAAAAATCTTGAATTTGTTAATTCAATTAAAGTAATTGGTTTAAGCATGTAAAGATAGTTTAATAAATATTAAATGTAGGAGAACAGAGTAGGGAAGTCAGTTTCCTATATCTGTTCTTCTTTTTATTTTAGAAAGGTGAATTATGCAAAAAAATGATATATTCGAAGGGAAGGTTATAGATTACACACATGATGGTCTTGGTGTAGTTAAAATTGATAATTTTCCGATTTTTATTGAAGATGTTATAGAAGGTGAAGTAATTAAGTTTAAGATAATTAAATTAAAGAAAAATCTTGGTTATGGGAAAGTTCTTAATATTATAGAGAATTCTAAAAATAGAGTAGATGGTATTCCGAAGACTTCTGGAGCAAATTTAGTTCATATGAACTATGAAGAACAGTTGAAATTTAAGAAGAAAAAAGTTCAAAATGTTATGGATAAAACCCTTGGTAAAGATTCTATCGAAGTATTAGATACACTAGGTATGGAAGATGGATATCATTATCGTAATAAGTCTGTTATTCCAGTGCAAAAAGTTAATGGTGAAGTTAAGATGGGATATTATAAACCACGAAGCCATGATGTTGTTAATATAGAGAAATGTTTTATTCAATATGATGAACACAATGTATTAATGAACAAGTTACGTAGTATAATCACAGAGCTTAACTTATCTGTTTATGATGAAAACAATCACTCAGGTGCAATTAGACATATTATGTTCAGAACAAATACCCTAAAAAATGAAATTATGGTAGGTATTGTAGCAAAGGAGAAGTTTAATAAACTAGGTGAATTTATTGAGAAAATATCTAAATTAGATGACAGAATCGTTAGTATTATGTTAAATATTAATGATAAGAAGACAAATGTAATCTTTGGAGATAAAACTGAAAATCTTTTTGGAAAGGATTATATAACTGACACGTTAGACGGAATAGAATTTAAGATTTCACTTCGTTCATTTTATCAAGTGAATCCAGTTCAAACAGAAGTATTATACAGTAAAGCATTAGAACTTGCAGAATTAAAAGAAACTGATACTATAATCGATGCATACTGTGGTATTGGAACAATAAGTTTATTTGCAGCGAAGAAAGTTAAGAAAGTATACGGTATTGAAATAGTAGAAGCGGCTGTTTTAGATGCCCGTGAAAATGCAAGAAATAATAATATAACTAATGCAGAGTTTTTACTAGGTAAGAGTGAAGATGTAATTAAAAAATTAATCTCACAAAACGTGAAATTAGATGCAGTTATCGTTGATCCACCACGTAAAGGATGTGAAGAAAGTTTCCTGCGTGATCTTGCAGCTATGAATATAGAAAAAATAGTCTATGTTAGTTGCAATCCAGCAACATTAGCTAGAGATATGGAAATTATGAGAGGTCTAGGTTATAAACTGGGTGCAGTGCAACCTGTAGATATGTTCCCAGGAACGTATCATGTTGAAGCAGTAA
>CAURKK010000002.1:0-74450 GCA_963525505.1 uncultured Gemella sp. | reverse complement strand
ATACCGACCTCCAAAAAGTTAGATTTTTTGGTCTAACTTTTTGGGGTCGGTACAAATTTCACTCGTGTTTTTTATTATTATGCGATTATTTCATTTTCATCTGCCCTAGAGAATATTTCTCTAAGTGTTTCAGGAGATGAGGTAGCAACAAATTTAATTGAAGATTTTATATTGATAAGAAACGCTTCGTCCTTGTGAATTCTATTAGCTGTTAGTGCACCTTGAATGCTAGTGAACAGCCATTCACTTACAGGATTGCATACTTCTTCTGGTAAATTTCTATCGAATAGTCCATCGGCAAGAAGTAAACGCCAATTTTCTAATATGTCACTGCATTTTTCAGCGATAATAGGAGAAAGTTCAGCAGTTTCCATAGCTAATAGTGTAAGTGAGAAACCACTACGTTTACATGCTTTACCTTTTGATATAAAAAGATCAAAAACAGTTGTTAAGTACTCCTCTAAAGTCCCTATTTTAGGAGAAATCGATTTAAACTCTTTTTTAACATTACTGTTGATTTTATCCAGTGCTTCTAGATAAATTTCATCTTTTCCTTTTGGAAAATAATAATATACGCTTCCTTTAGGGGCTTTAGCTTTTTTTATGATATCCTGAACACTTGTCAGAGAATAGCCCTTAGTTCAAACGTTTTGGACAGTTGTTAAAATAATATTTTCTTTAACTTTATTATTCAACGTCATGTCATTCACTCCCTTGCTTATTATTATATTTTTATTATACAATTTTATGGTCGCAAAATCAATATTCTATAACAAAAATTCTATTATTTATTTGAATATATGATTCTTAAGATAGTAATGATAATAACGGAATACAAAGGGGGAAATCTAGAAATAGTATCAATCAAAATTGAAATAATATAAAAGGTATAATATAATAATATAATTTAAATGAGAAAGACGGCTTTATGACGAAATATAATATTAAGTGGTAGGATTTTTCTTTGCAATATTTGTATTTAATCGACTTTTATAGTAAAATATAACATGATATTCAATAAGGAGACGGATATGTTAAAAAAGAAAATGTTTCAACTTTGTGTTGAATTAACGAACGGTAATATGAGTTCACAAGCTCTAAAAAAATTAACAAAATCTAATTTAAGTAGATTAATGATTCAACCTTTTGCTAAAGTGTATGATATAAATACTGATGAGATCTTAGATGAAATTGATGATTTTAAAAATTTAAATGAGTTCTTCATTAGAAAATTACGCCCTGATGCACGACCAATTAATCAAGACGAGGATGTATTAGTAAGTCCAACAGATGGAGTGGTATCTGAAGTAGGTGTTATCAGTGAAGATAGTACATTTGTTGTAAAAAATCAAGTTTATAATGTTCAAACACTGGTTGGAGATAGTGAGTTAGCTGATAAATATAAAGATGGTACATACATAATAATTTACCTTAGTCCGAAGAATTATCACCGCATTCATTTCCCTATGAATTGCCAAGTGAAGGATGCGTATAGTTTAGGTAAATATTCATATCCAGTTAATAATCTTGGTCTAGAATTAGGAGATAACATACTAAGTTATAATTATAGACAAGTATATAGATTAAATGGAAAAATTAACTATACATTAATACCTGTGGGAGCGCAAAATGTAAATTCTATTATTCCTACATATGAGAGTATTTATGTGAAAAAAGGTGACGAATTAGGTTATTTTGAGTTTGGATCAACTGTTGTTTTATTATTTGAAAAAGATAATATACTTCTTGAAGAAAACTTGGAAAATAGAGAAATCAAGATGGGAGAGAAAATAGCTACAATTTTGTAAGCTATTTGTAAACAAAAATGGTATTAAGAAGATATTTTTCGCCTGATGATTTTGTGGAAAAGTATGAATTTATTGATGTTGAATACATGAATATGCATAATAAAAAAGTTATTATTTCAGATTTAGATAATACTTTGATATCATGGGATAGTAAAAAAGATACTAAAGAATTAAATAAATGGCTAAGAAAAATGAAAAAAGCTGGGTTTGATATTATTGTCGTATCTAATAATACAGAAGAGCGAGTTGAAGAATTTTGTAAAAAATTAAATCTACAATATGTTGCAGGAGCTAAAAAACCTTTAACAATTGGATTTAAAAAAGCATTACAGAAATTAAATAGAAAACCTGAAGAAGCGATTATTTTAGGAGATCAAGTTCTGACAGATGTTCTTGGTGCTAAAAGTTTTGGAGCAATGAGCGTACTTGTTAAACCAATATCAAAAACAGATGCATTTAAAACAAGAATTAATAGATTTTTTGAGGCGCTGATAATACATAATTTAACAAGAAGAAAAGCTTTTCCTAAAATGAAAAAAGTGGGTTATAGATTAAAACATAAGAAAGAAAAAAATGGAGGCCATATTGAGTAATAAAGTTTATTGTATAGGTTGTGGTGTTGAAATTCAAAGTGAAGATCAAAATAAACAAGGATATTTACCAAAAAGTGTTGTAGAAAAAAGTATTGATGGAAATCTTGTTTGTAAAAGATGTTTCAGATTGAAAAATTATAATGAGGTATCTGATGTACAATTAGGAGCAGAAGATTTTTATCAACTTATCAAAACGTTATCGAAGAAAGATGCATTAATAGTGAAAGTTGTTGATATCTTTGATTTTTCAGGAAGTTGGATCGAAGATGTAGTGGATATAGTTGGAAATAATAAGGATATCGTTTTAGTAGCTAATAAGATAGATTTATTACCTAAATCTGTTAAGCAGAATAAAGTTAAACAATGGTTATTTAAAATGCTAAAAGCTAAGGGGATAAAAGTAATTGATATTCTTTTAATTAGTGCGATAAAAAATCAAGGCGTTGAAGAGGCCGCTAGCCGTATTGATGAGCTTCGTAGAGGTAAGGATGTTTATATTGTAGGAGCGACTAATGTAGGAAAATCTACATTTATCAATAAACTTATTGAACTCACAACAGGAGATAAGAATGTTATTACAACATCTCATTTTCCTGGAACAACACTTGGAATGATTGAAATACCTTTAGATCGTGCTACTAGTATTTATGATACGCCAGGAATTATTCTAGATTATGATATAGCTCACTATTTAGATGCACAAAGTCTAAAATTAGTTATGCCTAAAAAAGAAATTAAAGCACGTGTATTCCAGTTAAATGCTGAACAGAGTTTATTCTTTGGTGGAATGGCAAGGCTGGATTTTGTAGAAGGGGAACGTCAAAGTTTCACTTTATATGCTTCAAATTTGGTAGAAATACATCGTACAAAACTTAGCAATGCAGATCAACTGTTTGAAAAACATTTAGGGACACTATTGAAACCGCCTTTTGAGGATAACATTTCTATTTTCAATAAACAAGTTAAGAAAAGTTTTACAATTGATAGTAGAAAGATGGATATTGTAATTTCAGGATTAGGTTGGATTACTGTTAATAGTGATAGTGGATGTAAGATAGATATTCATGTACCAGAGGAAATCGAAGTATTTGTACGTGAATCGATAATATAGTAAAAGAAAAGAGGATAAGATGTTAAAAGGAAAACAAAAAAGACAACTAAGAGCATTAGCGCACCATTTATCACCAATTTTCCAAGTAGGGAAATCAGGTGTAAATAGTGAAATGATTCAAGGTATTAGAGATGCTTTAGAAAAACGTGAATTATTAAAAGTTAGTATTTTACAAAATTGTGAAGAGGATAAGGATGAGGTTGCAAAAATTTTATCTGAACGTACTTCATCAGAATTAGTTCAAATTATTGGACATACAATTGTGTTATATAAACAAAGTTCTAAAGAAAAGTATAGAAAAATAGAGTTGGTGAAATAAGATGTCAATTGCTCTTTATGGAGGTAGTTTTGATCCAATACATATTGGGCATCTAATTACAGCCGAAAATGCACTAGAAACTTATAATTTAGAAAAAGTTATTTTTATTCCCTCATATATTACACCTTTAAAAGGCCGAGAATTAGAGGCTAGTGATAAGAATAGATTCGAGATGACGAAACTAAGCACAAAAGATAATTTTAAGTTTGAAGTTAGTGATTATGAAATTTCAAATGAGGGTGTAAGTTATAGTTACCATACTGTTAAGTATTTTAGTGAATTATATAAAAACAAAAAAATCTATTTTATAATTGGAACAGATAGAGCGAAAGATTTAAAAAAATGGTATAATATAAGTGAACTATCAAAGCTGGTTACATTTATTTTTGTAGCTCGAGATGAAGAAGATTTATTTAAGATAGTAGAAGGGGATGATACATTCTATAAATCTATAAGTTATGAAATTATGAAGTCACCAATAATAGAGATAAGTTCTAGTTTGATTAGAGATAATTTAAAAAATAAGAAAAGTATTAAATATATGATTACTGATGAATGTAGGTCATATATAGAGGAGTTGAGTTTATATGGAATTTCAAGAAATTCAAAATAAAGTAAAAGAGTTATTGCCAGAAAAAAGATACGAGCATACTTTAAGAGTTGTTGAAGTAGCGAAAAAATTAGCTAAGATTCATGGAGCAAATGTAGAGAAAGCAGCATTAGCAGCTTTAGTACATGATGTTTGTAAGCCTATGGATGAAGTATTAATGAAAAAATATGTAATTCTACATAATTTAGATGTTAATTTATTAGATTATCCAGTAGAGGTTCTTCATGGACCTGTAGCAAGTGCATATATCGAAGAAGAATTCGGTGTAGCTGACGAAGAGGTTAAACTTGCTGTTGCGAACCATACTTTTGGTAGAAAGCATATGACATTATTAGAAAAAATAATTTTTATCGCAGATTACACTGACCCACAAAGGAAACACCCTCATTTAGCTGAGGTAACTGAAGTATCTGAATATGATCTTGATGAAGCGGTTAGACTTGCTGCCAAATATACATTAGTTTATTTAATCGATAATGATGAAAGAATTTATCCTTCGTTATTAGATTGTTATAATTACTATAATATTAAAAATTATCGCGTTGGATTTAAAGAAAAAAATAAAGATAAAATTTTAACAGATGAAAAAACAATCACAATTAGAAATAAAAGCGAAGCTCATTTCAAGAAAGGTGATTTATTAGAAGCTACAACTTATGAAGATCCAGATACAGTGTTTGCTACATTAGAAGTTGATTTAGTAAAACCTGTAACAAGAGAAACTTTAACAGAACGTTATGCAAAATATTACGGAGTTACTTTGGATGAGTTAATCGAAAAACTTGCTAAAAGATATCCAGAAGATGACGTACTATATGTAGTAATGTTCCATATTATAAAAAAATAAATAAAGAAAGAGGATGAAAATGGAAGTAGAAAACTTATTAAAAATTGTTGTAGATGCATGTGATGATAAGCATGGGTATGATATTGTTGCATATGATTTAACTCAAGCAGGAGTATTATATGACTATTCTGTAATTTGTCATGCACCTACGAATAGACAAGTAGAGGCAATTGCACAAGAAGTTAGAGAACAAGTATTAGAAAATGGTGGAGAAATTCACAGTACAGAAGGTCTAAGAGAAGCCAAATGGATTCTTATGGACTTAGGTGATGTTGTAGTTAACATTATGACACGCGATGATAGAGAATACTATGAATTAGATGCATTGTTTGAAAAATACCCTATAAAAGGTGTTTAATATGTACGAAAATTTAAGTATTGTTTATGATAAACTAATGGATGTCGACTACGATGCTTATAAAAATATTATTAATCAAGAATTAGAAGAGAGAGAAAATCTTCTAGTTCTTGATTTAGGTTGTGGTAGCGGAACGATGCTACCAACACTAAAAAAATATGGAGAAGTATTCGCAGTAGATAATAGTGAACAAATGCTAGCGATAGCAAGCGGAAAAGTTTCTAATTGTAATTTTTTCGCAATGGATTTATTAGAAATTTCATCTTTAGGAATGAAATTTGATTTTATTTTAAGTGCATTTGATGTTTTTAATTATTTATCAAATTTTGAAGATTTTAAACAAGGATTAAAAGAAGTATATTCATCATTAAAAGAAGGTGGAAAATTTGTTTTTGATATCCACACTCCTAAAAAAATTACAGATATGTTAGAAAAACAAGTCTTCGGTTATGAAGATGATGAAATAAGCTATTTATGGTTTACATATGAGACAGAAAATTCTTTAGAAGTGGAGAGCGAGTTATCATTCTTTTTAAAAGAAAATAACGGTTTGTATAGAAAACTTGAGCAGTTCCATTCTCAAAGAACATATGAAATAGAAGAGGTATTTACCGAGATTCAAAATATCGGTTTTAAAGTTAAAGATTATTTCTGTGACTTTGAAAAAAATAATAAAAATTATGATGAATCAGACAGAATAATTTTCATATTAGAAAAATAGTATAGTAATTGAATATTTATTAAATATTCTGAATTTGATAATATCATTAGATTCAAGATTTAAAATAAAAACTAAAGTGTATAAATATATGATTTCTGAAGAATGTAATTTAGCTGGAATAATGAAATAATTAGTAAAGATGTATATCTTTTAGTTATATAATAAATGGCTTCAGAAAAAACTTAAACTTGATTTAGACTCTTCTAAAATCAAGTTTTTTATGAATTGACAATATAACGTTAACATAGTATGATTATTACAAGATGTAACTGATAAAAAGGATGATAATATAAATGGAAATTAATATTTCAGAAGCTGAATGGGAAGTAATGAGGGTTGTCTGGAGTAATAGAGATACTACTAGTAAGTTTGTAATAGATACTCTAGGAGATGAAAAATCATGGACGCCTTCAACTATCAAGACTTTATTGTCTAGACTAGTAGAAAAGGGATTTTTAGATACAAAAAAACAAGGGAATAAATTTTTATATTCTGCTAATTGTATTGAGGATGAATGTTTGGACATTTTAACTCATAACTTTTTAGAAAGAATTTGTGAAAGACGAACTCATATTATTGTTAAGAATATAATCGCAACTGATAATTTGAGTAAGAGTAATATTGATGAAATTATTAGATTATTACAAGAAAAGAGAAAAACAGCAGAAGAGGTTATTACTTGTAAGTGTCTAAAAGGGCAATGTAGTTGCGCTGCAAAACATGGGTAAAAAGGGGATAAGAAATGGAAAATGAAAATAGAAAAATACTTATAACAGGGGCTTCTAGCGGTTTGGGGCGTGAGTTAGCTCATCAATTTGCTCAAAAAGGAAATGTTGAATTGATTTTAGTTGCTCGTAGAAAAGAGGCTTTAGAAAAAGTTGCTAAGAAATGTGAAACTTTTGATAATGTAAAAACAAGAGTATTTAGCGTAGATATTGGTTCACAAGATCAGGTGGATCAACTTCTTTCAGTAGTAAATGATGTTGACATTCTTATCAATGGTGCTGGATATGGCATAATGAAAGACTTTAGTGAATTTTGTGATGCTGAAGTAGTTAATATGTTTGATACTAATGTAATTGGAACCATACAATTAACTACTGAGATTGCTAAAAGAATGAGAGAGAAAAAATCTGGTACTATTGTTACCATTGCTTCTATTGCAGGGAAGATTGCTACCCCTAAAAGTTCTGTTTACTCGGCTACAAAGTTTGCTTTAATAGGCTACTTTAATGCACTAAGACTAGAACTTAAAAAGGATAATGTTCATGTAATGACTGTGAATCCAGGTCCTGTTGCGACGAATTTCTTCAATATAGCTGATGAAGATAAGAGTTATCAAAAATCATTGGGTGGTAAGACACTAACTCCAAAATTAGTCGTTAGTAAGATTATTAAAGGGATAGATAAGAAAAAACGAGAGGTTAATTTACCATTTAAATTAGTTTTAGCTGTTAAAATTAGCCAATTATTCCCAAGATTAAGTGACAGAATGCTGTTAAATATGTTTAAATAAAATAATTTTGTCATAAAAATTAATAATAGATAGATTAAATAAAGAATTTAGTTTTTTAGGAAAAATTAAATTCTTTATTTTTTATTACAATTTATAATCTATAAATTTTCAAATTTAAATTAAAATTAACAGAAAATATATGAAAACTTTTTTAAAATATATTGACAAGAGTTTATTAAGTTGATATACTAAAATGACAAAATTAAAATTACACTTTGAAAAGAAGAGTAGTAGTGGATGTTTGCTTAGAGAGTCTCGGTAGGTGAAAGGAGATCAAAGTTGATGCTATGAAGATGGTCTTTTCGTGTTAGTAGTTGAATAGTTAAACTACTACGGGTAGCCCGTTATAGCTAGGAGTATAAAGGTAATAGTATCTTAGTACTTTTTGAGTTGGTATTTGTGAAAATACTATAAATCAAGGTGGTAACACGTTAATAGATACGTCCTTGTAGAAGAAAATTCTTCTACAAGGACTTTTTTCTTTGTGTAGAAATAGTGAGGTATATTTATGAGAAAAAATAATAAAAAAATAACAAAAGTTGTTAGTTCTAGTTTGGCTTTAACATTATTATTAGCTGGTTGTGCAACTAATCAAAGTAAGAAAACAGGAGATATTACAAAACCGGCTGTTGAGTTTAAAACTTCTGTTCAAAATGACGGAAATGCAGTAGCGGATAGTCATTTAAAAGTAGGTATCTTATCTGCTGATCCACTTACAGGAATGTTTAACCCTATATTTTTCTTACAAGCAACGGATTATTATATTATGAGAGATACAATGCTATATACATTTGCATTGGATAAGGATTATAGATTAAAACAAGATGATGCTAATGCACCTGCGAAATTCCACTTGGATAAAGAGAAAAAAGAAGCGACAATTACTTTAAGAAAAGATTTAAAATGGAATAATGGGGAAGATGTTACAGCTGAAGATATTATCGCTACATATAACTTAATGGGGAATCCTAAATATGTTGAAAACATTAGATATTCTTCTGATTATGAAGTGATTGAAGGTATGAAAGAATACCATGAAGGGAAAGCTTCATCTATTAAAGGTATAGTTAAGAAAGATGACAAAACTGTAGTAATTAAGTACACAGATATTAGACCATCACTACTTTGGGGTAACGGATTTATATCTACATTTTTAAATAAATCACAAGTAGAAGAGGCTTCTAAAGATTTCGCTAAATTCTCTGGTGCTAATTTAAATACAAAGCCATTATCATATGGGCCATATTATTTAGATAAACAAATTAATGGAGAAAGTGTTTTAGCAAAACAAAATCCTCATTTCTATGATAAAGCTAAAGTAAAAGTTAAAGAAATAGAATTCAAAGCTGTATCGCCATCACAAGCAGCATCGGTTATTAAAAATGGAGATGTAGACTATATTCGTGCTCTTAGTCCAAATGTTTGGGAAGGCATAAAAGATTCTAAAAATGGAGATGTTTTAGGTCAAACAGATCTTTATGTATCGTATGTAGGATTCAAACTAGGAAAATTCGATAAAAAAGAAGGAAAAGTATTAACTGACACAAGTGGGAAATTAGGAGATGTTAAGTTAAGACAAGCCTTTGGTTATGCTGTTGATTGGGATCAAATTAATAATAAATTATTTAAAGGATTAAAATATACTCCGACAGGTTCTGGATTCTTCCCACCGAGAATAGAATTAGCAGTAAATTCTAACGGTAAAAAATTCAAAAAAGATGTAGAAAAAGCTAAAAAATTATTAGATGAAGCGGGTTATAAAGATACTGATGGAGATGGATTACGTGAAAATAAAAACGGAGAAAAATTAGTATTTAATTATGCTGCAAGAAATACTGGAAGTGATATAGATCAAGCATTAGCTGATAATTTCATTAAATCATGGAAAGAAGTTGGTTTAGATGTCAAATTAGTAGATGGTAAACTATTATCACCAAAAGATTGGGCAACGAGAGTACAAGCTGATGATCCTTCTATAGATATTTTCCAAGGAGCTTGGGGATTCTTCAATAATCCAAATCCTAACTATATAGCGGGTGGAACTTCAAAATTAAACTTACCAAGATATATTGATGAAACTTTAACGAAAGACTTGGATGCAATTGATTCAAAAGACGCATTCGATGATAATAAAATTAAAGAGGCATTCAATAAATTTGACAATGACTTTGCTGAGATTGCTCCATGGTTACCATTAAGTTGGAGTACAGATATAGTATGGGTTAATAAACGAGTTAAAAATATAGATCTTAAAAAATATAATACTTTTGATCAACAATTTTATGAACTTGAATTAACTTCAGATAAAGGTATTAAAAACTAAAAATAATAGTGCTAGATTGGGACTGCCTTAAATGTCCTAAATAAAAAAGTTTATAAAAAAATTCATAGATATAGTGGTTTTTTGATATCAAAATTCGTTTTATGAAATTTTTTTAGATGTCTAATAAACTTTGCGGGGTGACTTACTAAAATCTTGTTTTTTTTCGAAATCATGATTTTTGGGTCACTCCCTTTTTCACAATGATAATAAATACTATTAGATGGAAAAATTTTTTTGAATATGATAAAATAAAGTATTGAGAAATCAACGATTAAATTTCTAATGAAAGAGATTAAAGGAGATTATATGATTAATAAATTAGGATGGAAAATTGGTGGAGAACAAGGTGAAGGTTTAGAAAGTACTGCCGAGATATTCTCTACTGTAGTAAATACATTAGGTTACCATATGTATTCTACAAGAGATTTCGCAAGTCGAATTAAAGGTGGACACAGTAATAGTAAAATTTGTATTTCAGAAGAAAAAATAAATGTTATTGACTATAAGACAGATATACTTATAGCATTTGACCAAGCTACACTGGATAGCTATGTATCAGAATTAGATGAAAACAGTATTATTATTGCGGATGCTAAAATTAAACCTGAAATTTCGGAAGAAATTAAAGGCTTAGTAGCGATATTCCCAATTACAGATTTAGCAAAAGAGATTGCTAATCCAATCATTAAAAACATTATTACACTTGGAATTTGTTCAGCATTATTAGATATAGATTCAAAATTATTCTACGATATGATTGATTCAAAATTCGCAAGTAAAGGTGAAGAAATTGTAAATACTAATATTCAAGCTTTTGATAAAGGTCGTGAAATTATGAGTGAATTCATGGCTGAGAATAATATAAATGATAAATATTATCTTAAAAAATTAAATCCAACTCATAAGAACATGTGGTTGATCGGTAACCATGCCGCAGGGCTTGGAGCTTTAGTTGCGGGATGTAGACTTTATGCAGGATATCCTATTACACCGGCTACAGAGATAATGGAATATTTATTTGATAAACTTCCAACGGTTAATGGTGCTTATATTCAGACTGAAGATGAGATTGCTGCATTAGGTGTAGCTATTGGTGCTAATTTTGCAGGGGTGCGAGCTATGACTGCAACTTCTGGACCTGGTATCTCGCTTATGACTGAGTTTTTAGGAATGGCTGCGATGGCAGAACAACCAGTTGTTATTGTAGATGTTCAAAGGGGTGGACCTTCTTCAGGTCTTCCGACTAAGACTGAACAATCTGATATTTTCCACGCCGTATATGGTGGAACAGGGGATGCTTCTCGTATTGTATTGGCTCCTACATCTGTGGAAGATTGTTTCTATATTATGATCGACGCGTTTAATATGGCAGAGAAATATCAAACTCCAGTTATTGTTTTAATGGACTTACAATTAGGAATGAACAAAGAAACAGTTCCTAGCTTTGATTTTAGCAGTGTTCAAATTGATCGTGGAAACTTATTAAAACAAGAAGAAATTACTGAAGAAGATATTATCTATTTCAAACGTTATACTACTGATGTACTAGTTTCTAATAGAACGATTCCTGGTCAAAAAGGTGGAATTCACAATGCAAATAGTTATGAACACTCTGTTGTTGGATTACCTTCAGAAGTTAAACGAAACACGGTACGTCAAAAAGAAAAACGTGCTAACAAGATTGAATCAGCATTAGTAGAAAGACCATTTGTATTGAATGAGTATAATGATGAAAAAGATATTCTATTAGTAGGTGTTAATTCAACTTATGGAGTATTAAATAAAGCAGCTAAGCAACTAAAAGAACAAGGTATGAAGATTGATACTATGCAAATTCGTCAAATTTATCCAGTTGCTCAAGCTGTTCGTGATACATTTGATAAATATAGAAAAATATATATTGTTGAACATAACCACAATAAACAATTACGTACAGTGATTGCAAGTAAATATCATAATTCAGAAAAAATTGCAAGTTTACTAAAATATGATGGAGATATTTATTATACTCATCAACTTGTTGAGCAACTACTAGAGGAGGAGAAATAATTTGAAAGTAACATTAAAAGATTATAAAAATGATGTTAAGCCCGATTGGTGTGCCGGTTGTGGAGACTTCTCGGTACTTGCGGGTATAAATAGAGCGGTAGTAAATTTGGGAATTAAACCTGAGAATGTTGTAATCTCTGCGGGGATTGGATGCTCTGGGAAGATTAGTGGATATACAAAAGCATATGGAGTTCAAGGATTACATGGACGTTCGCTTCCGGTAGCTCAAGGGATAAAACTAGCTAACCAAGACCTAACAGTTTTTGCTATGGGTGGAGATGGAGATGGATATGCCATAGGTATAGGTCATGCTGTTCATGCTATGAAACGTAATGTAAATATGACTTATGTAGTAATGGATAACCAACTTTATGCTTTAACTAAAGGTCAAATGTCACCTAAGTCTGATGAAGGTTTGATAACAACTACAACCTTAGAAGGTGTAATGGAAAAACCATTATCAGCGATGAAAATTGCCTTATCTTGTGAGGTTACCTTCCTAGCTCAAGCATTTACTGGCGATATGAAAGAAATGATGCAAATTTTTGAAGAAGCTATCAATCATGATGGATTTTCATTGGTCAATGTATTTAGCCCATGTAAAACATATAACTACAAAAATACACCGGCTTGGTACAAAGAGAATTTGACAAAACTTTCTGATATTGAAGGTTATGACAATACTAATAAATTAGAAGCGTATAGAGTATTAGAAGAGTATAATGACCTTGTAACAGGTGTAATTTATAAAAATGAGAAAAAACCTCATTATGAAGACACTTTACGTAACTATAAACGTGATGAACCAATTGCTCACCAAAACTTAGAATTTAGTGAAGAAATGTTTAATGCGTTATGCGATGAGTTCAGATAAGAGGTAAAATATGAAACTTAGAAAGATATTAATTCCATTAGCAGTAGCTTATGCGGGATATCGTATTTATCAAAAAACAGAAGAACAAGAATTAGACAACGACCATATAGACAGATGTAGAAACAAGCTAATCGCATTAGGATATAGTGTTGTTGATAGTTATACGCTAAATTTAAAAGAAAACTCATATTTAATGTTCTATTTTGACAATAACAATATCGAATATGAAGTACGTTATAATAAAGAAAGTGAAACAATAGAGTACATAAAAGAGGTATAAGAAAATGAGTAAATCAATAGAAAGATTCAGAGAATTAACAATGTTAGACGGAACATCAGGATTTGAAAGTGAAATTTCAAAATATTTAGAAGAAAATTTATCTAAATATGCTGATGAGATTAAGTTCGATAATCTTGGTGGAATCTATGCTATTAAAAAGTCTAAAAAAGAAAATGCTAAAACAGTTATGATTTCAGCTCACATGGATGAAGTTGGATTTATCGTAACTAAAGTATTACCAAATGGTATGCTTAAATTCGAAACACTTGGTGGTTTTAGGGAAGATGTTCTTTTAGCTCAAACTTACACAGTAACTTCATATGAAGGGAAAAAATTCACTGGAGTAATAGGTTCAATTCCTAAACACTTCACTGCAGGAGTAGCGCAAAATGTAAAAATTAGCGATATGACAATAGATGTAGGTGCAGCTTCAAGAGAAGAAGCTTTAAAAATGGGAATTCGCGAAGGTGCATTTGTTACACCAAAAACAACATTCGAACAACTTACTGAAAACAGATTTATGAGTAAAGCTGTTGATAACCGTTACGGATGTGTAATTATTACAGAAATCATAGAAGAATTTGCTGATAAAGAATTAGACTTCAACCTAGTAGTTTGTGCTACTGTTCAAGAAGAAGTAGGTCTTCGTGGAGCAACTGTGGCAGCAAATATGATTAAACCTGATGTATGTTTCGTTGTAGACTGTAGTCCGGCAAACGATATGGACGGAAAAGAAACAAGTAATGGTCGCCTTGGAGAAGGATTCTTAGTTAGATTAATCGACAGAACTATGGTACTTCGTGCTAACATGAGAGAAAAAATCGTTGCACTTGCTGAAGAAAATGGAATTAAATACCAATACTTCACTTCACCTGGAGGAACAGATGCTGGTAATATTCATCAAGCATTAAATGGTATTCCAACAACTGTAATCGGTATTTGTGCACGTTATATTCACACTCACAATGCAGTATTCGATATCCGTGATTACTACGCAGCTAAATCAATTTTAGGAAAATTATTAGAAACTATTGATGATAAATTCATTGAAGATGTAAGAAAATAAAAAGAAAAATGAGGATAGAAAAAATTTCTATCCTCATTTTTTATCTTTTTCTTTTACTTCTTCGATATTGTTGAGGTTCTTCCTCATAATAGTTATTGTTGTTATTCTCGTATACAGGATCTAAAGGATGAGAATCATCAATATATTGAGCTTCATCATATTCTTCTTCATAGTTTTCGTAATATTCATCTTCCATATATTCTTCTTGTATTGTTGCATGAATTTTTAAAATAATTCCGAATAGAATGCTATTTGCGATAAGAGAACTACCACCATAACTTATAAATGGCATGCTTATACCAATTACAGGAATAATACTAAGTGTTGAAAAAATATTGATGAAGAATGAGAAGCAAAAACTACAAATAGCTAATAAAATAAAGTAATAGCTGTAGTTACCTTGTTCGCATTTTTTCATTATATTGAATAATCTTAGTATAAATATAAAGAATAAAGTTAAGAAGATTGCAGCACCGATAAATCCAAAGTTTTTAGCAACTATAGAAAAGATAAAATCATTAAATTGTTCATCTATATAGTTTTTATTTTTAGCGAATGTACCTGTAAGTCCACCTAATTTAATCTCACTAAGAACTTGAGTGATTTGGTAAGAGTAATCAAGCTTATATGCTTCAGGATTTAACCATGAAAGGATACGATTAAGCTGATAAGATTTTAATCCAACTAGACTTAGAAGTCTTGGGAAATATAAGGCAGCAAGAATAATAATTGCTAGTCCAGCTATAACTACAGAGTAAATTCTGAATAATGTCTTCCCTTTATTGCAGACTAAAAATACTAAACCTAAGAATAAAAAGATGAAAAATAAACCATTACCTAAGTCATTTTCTTTAGCGACCAATACGAAAGGTATTGAAATTATTAATGCTAATTTTAAAAGTTTTACAGTGTCGGTATTATCTTTAAAACTCTTTTCTTTTATCAACATACTAATCATTGCTACTGTGGCTATTTTACCAAATTCTGAAGGTTGTAAAGTGAATAGTCCGAGATTGTACCAGCTACGCGCACCATTTACGATAGGAGCAAAATTATTAGGTACTAAGAATATTCCAACCAAAAGAACTAGTGCGAATAAATAGAATGCTATAGAAAATTTTTCTATATAATCTATTGGTATTTTCTGAAGTAAGTATATTATTCCAAGACCAATTAAATAGAAAACAAATTGCTTAAGGAATAATGTAGGTGTTTTATTGTTATTATATTCAGCTAGTAATATAAATAATAAACTAGAAAAGCTAAATATAAAATAAAAAATCAATATCGATAAATTTGTTTTATTTTTTATGAAATTTAACATAAGTCAACTCCTTTGTTGTAATTATACAATATTGAAGAAATATACGCAACTTATGAGGTGGTTTAACTGATTTTATGAAGTCAAGTAATAGGTTACAGATTTGTAACTTTTTATTAAATTATAGGTTGTTAAAACAGAGAAATATCCAATTTTGTAATATTTTATAACTTATATAAGTATTTATAGTAAAATATAATTGTCTTATTATATTGACATTTTAGTTATTATTTTTAAAAAAAGGAGAAAAATAGATGAAGAAAAAATTATTAACAAGTGCAGCTATTGCATCATTTTTAACTGCAGCTGGTATAGTAATACCACAAGCAGATATTTTTGCAGCGGAAACAACAAATACACCACATCCAAGTACATTAGAGAACACACCACATCCGAGCACATTAGAGAATACACCACATCCAAGTACTCAGCCAAGTGAAGCAGACCTTACTAAAGTATATGAAGGCGGGACGGGGTATAGGGATATTCATAAGAAGAAAGTTGATAGTTTTGCTGACTATACATTAAAAGATATTTCTTTGGATAATAATAAAAATCTAAATATACAAACTTCAAGTGATAATTTATCTGTATATTCAGTTGAATATACAAACGAAGCGGATGGTAGTAGGCATAAACTAAATGTTAAAAAAGGAACAGTAAAGAATTCTTACCTAGCAGATACTAGTAAACTTACAGGCGGCAACTATTTATTAAGTTATATTCAACTTGATAACAGTTTAAAAACTAAAGACTTTTATGTTGATCTAGTTTTAAGAAATGAAAAAAACCAACTTGTAGGGATCTTTCCTGATACTATCATTCGTTTAGGTAGAGGTGATTTATATAAATATGATAATAAAACAAAAATAAAAAATCTAAGTGAAGCTAAGTTGCCAGAATTAGGAGATAAAGATTATTTAGTATATTCAGACAAATCACAAGTAGGTGGTAATGATGTATTAAAAGTTACAGTTAAGTATAAAAAAGGGGTAGAAAGACCTGGCGATAAAGGTTCCGAGAGATACTATAGCTCTACAGCCTCAGTGAAAAACTATCTTGTATATCATGGTTATCTTTATTCTAAAAGATTACCTGAGAAAATTATATTTTCTCAAAAAAAAGATGGGGAATTGAGTGGTGAAAATGGTTCTTTTGATGTGACGTATTCTATAGATAGTGAAGGAAATGATGTACGATATTTTAAAAACTTTCGAGGTATGAATCCTGGTCACTACTATTTAAGACAATTTTACGACTTAGATTTAACAAAAGGAGATCTAAGTAATGTTGAGTTTGATTTAAATCCATCTGGAAAATCTGTATACAGAACAGATAAAGTTGAAGAACAACCGAAAGCAGAAAAACCAAGACCAGTTGAGCCAACTACTCCGGAAGTAGTACCAACACCAGTTGAACCAACTAATCCAGGAGTGCAACCAACACCAGTTGAACCAACTACTCCGGAAGTGCAACCAAAACCAGAAGCACCAAAAACTAAAGTAATATCACAATCAGTTGGAGATAGAAAAATAACTGTTCGTTTTGATAGTACTAAAATTCCAGCAACTAACTTTTATGCTGAGGAAGTTAAAGATAAAGATGAATTAGCTGAATTAACTAGTGAGTTAAAAGCTATTAATCCAAAATATAAATTAGTTAATGTTTATGATTTAAAACTTACAGATTCTTTAGGAAATACTGTTGATTCAGTGGGAACTAAGAGAACTGTTACTTTAACTAATGCAAAAGGGAAATCAGTGGTTTATTATGTATATCGTGATCAAAATAATAAATTACAATTAGAAAAATTACCAACTTATGATAGTGGTAATGGAAACATCGTTACTTTTGAAGCTGAGCATTTCAGTAAATATGCTTTAGTAGAAGAGCAAACAGATGGAAACCAACCAGAAGCACCTCGTGCTCCTCAACCTTCAAAACCAGAAGGTGATAAAAACACAGATAGCAACAGGAACCTATTTGCTCAAGGTCAAAAAGCAAAAGAAGGTTCAACTGAAGTTAAATCTGAAGGTGGAGAATCAGATGTTAAATCTGTAAGTAACAGAAAAGAAGAAAAAGCTTTACCTAACACAGGATTACAAACAGCTTCTTATGGATTATTAGCATCAATCTTAGGATTATTTGGAGCTGTGGCTTTAAGAAGAAAAAATAGATAATATTTGATGTTATTGTAAATAGACTATAGAGCGTTAATTGTTCTGTAGTCTATTTTTTGTTTATAAGGTTAATGCTTTTTAGATTTAGTATTTAGTAGTTACAAATTTGTAATTTTTAGCCTTAATATGATATGAAAATGATGAAAAATCATCAAATTTGTAATTTTATATTGGTTAGTTTAGCAATTAATGTAAAATAAAATACAAAGATTAAGAAAAGAAGATAGCATAAGGTGGAGGAATATCTATGAATAACAAATCTGAATATGGGAAAATATTTAAACAGCCGAGTTTAGAGCGAGGATTAAGGCTAAAAGAAGTGGCAGGAGATATTATTTCTACGCAAACGTTAAGACGCTTCGAAGCTTATAAAACGAGTATTTCATTAGTTGTTTTTGAAAAGTTGATATTGTAATGAGGCGGAAGAGGTGTGTAGAAAAATGATAGAAATTTTAGATTCAATAGATATTACCTTAAGTCATATTAAACCAACATTTGCTGTTCATACTTATATATTACTTGCCCAGATTAAACTTTCCAAAAATCAAGTTGAAGTTGTAGAATTGGCAAATAAATGCATTCGTCAAATAGATGCATCAATAGATTTATATAATAGTAAAAAAGAAATAAATAATAGAAAAGATTATGTTGAGAGGTTTTATGAACTAAACAAAACGGGGCTTGAGTTTAATTTTTAAAAAGTAGTAAAAATATGTGTAACTCTAGATTTCTACTAAAGTCTTTAAAATCTGATACGAATGGCGTTTTATATCTAATTTGATATTGATAGTTACTTTTAAATATATTTTATGATAAAATATAAGTATATTATGATTTTACGAAGGTATTGTAATAATCAACTGAGAAATCCAATCCGAATATTATACGAGTGAAATACTATATTTATAAACATATTGATTGTTTAGCGTTTAATTAACTAGGAGAAAAAAATGAACGAAAAAAATATGCATGGAAGAGTTTTTAAAAAGCTAAGAGAAGAAAGAGGTTATAAATTAAAAGATGTTGCAGGAGATGTTGTTTCTACAAGAACATTAAGTCGTTTCGAGAATGATGAAACAAGTCTTCCTATTGCAACATTTGAGAAGCTATTAAAAAATTGTGGTTTGGTTTCTTTTGATTATTTAGCATATTATGTTGATAATACTGAAATAGAAACTACGGCATTCGCAAAAAGAATGCAGAGTTATATAGAATCTGGTTCTTCAGCAGAGATAGTAAACGAATGCATGAAAGAATTGAAAAAGAGTGACATTAAATTTGCTGAAAGATTAGATGTTCTGAATTTTATGCAACTAATAGAATGGGAAGGTAGCAGTGAATTATTTGAAGAAAATAAAAGAATAATTAAGGAAAAAATAGATAGAGCGAGAAGATTGGGATGGAGTGAGATAAATGGACTCATAAATTTAATAAATTCTGCATCAAGTGGGGATTATTCTGTTGAGTATATTGATAGAGTTATTGGGGACTGTTTCCAAAATATTCATTTTAGAAATTATCTGAGTAACTTATTTAATGCAGCATACTGTAATTTATTAATTTCCTCATTATCATTCTTATTAAGAAATGGAAGCTATGAATTAGTAGAAAATCGTTGTAAAGAAACACTTGATATATTTAATAAACAATCATTTTTGATAAGTAAAGAAAAATATAATGTTGCTGCTATAGAAATATTAGCTATGGTATATTTATGTCAAAATAAAAAAGAAGGTATAGAGCTTGCAAATAAAGTATTAAAATATCGTAATACACTTGCAGAAAATATTAATAATCCATTATTTAAACAAAAATGGGAAACTAGTTATAACAATTTCTGTGAAGTAAACAAAACAGGAATTGATATTGAATTCTAGTGTATAATTAATTAGAATAAATCCTTGAATTGTACGGAGAGATATTTAAATATAAATAATAGAAGTGTTTTAAATGGAGAAAAAAATGAACGAAAAAAATATGCATGGAAGAGTATTCAAAAATCTAAGAGAGGAAAGAGGGTATAAGTCTAAAGATGTCGCAGGTAATATTATTTCGACAAGAACGTTAACTCGTTTTGAGGCAGATGAAACGAGTCTTCCTATTGCTACATTTGAAAAATTATTAGAGAATTGTGGTGTACTTCCACTAGATTATTTAGCATATTATAAAGATAATATAGAAATAGAAGATGCTGAATTTTTTAAAAAAATACAAGATTATTTGGATTCGGGGTATTCAGTAAAGGTAATAAATGAATGTAAGAAAGAACTAAAAAGGAAAGATATTGACTTAGAAAGAAGAATAGATGTATTATGGATCATGTTATCTATAGATGTGGATAAGAATAGCGAATTATTTATTGAAAACAAAAGAATACTTACGGAAAAAATTCATGAAGTCAATAAATTAGGGTGGAATGAATTGCCTGGGCTTAGTAATATAATGAATTTAGCTTCACGAGAAGATTTTACTGTAGAGTATATCGATAGGAATATTGAAGTGTGTTTACATAATATTTCTACTATAAATTATCTGAGTAAATATAAATCTATTGCGTATTGTGAGTTATTATTAGCCTTGTTATCATTTTTATCAAGAAATGGTTACTATAGCATAGCTGAAAAGCGATGCAAAGAAGTGCTTAATTATTTAGAAAAACATCCACTGTTATCTAATGCTGAGGGTTATTATTTTGCTGTTATTGCAATATTGGCAATGATATATTTACGTCAAAATAAAATAGAAGGAGTAGAACTTGCGAATAAGGCGTTAAAATATGAGAATACGCTTTTAGAAATTATAGATGACCCTTTTGTTAAAGCGCGTGCGGATTTGAATTATAAGGCTTTTTGTAAAGTTAATAAAACAGGTGTTGATTTTGAATTTTAAAAGTGATATGACATCAATATAAGGTATTAGTAGAGTATTTAAGGAAATTAATTTTTCTTAAATACTTTTTTATTAGTATTATAATGATACTCGATCTTTTTGAGATAATATTAATCGGACAAATTTGTCTGATTCTCTTAATTAACCCCTTAATTTTAGCTATATTTATTTTAAATCAGACAATGTTTTCTGATTATGAAAAAGGTGCTTTAATCCGTGATAAAATAAGTATACGATAACTTATAGAAATGGAGATGCTTATGAAAAATAGAAATCAATACTTATTAAATGAAAAACAAAGTAGCTTAGGTATGTATCTATTTGGATTTAGTGCACTAGGGGAATTATCTGATAATTTTACAAAGCAGAGTAATTTCGTAGAAAACATAGTAGAAGATCAAGGTGAAAATATGCAACGTGACGTACATGACACTCAAAAGATAATGCTATTAAAATGTAATAAGCGTCATAGTGACAAAAATGACAATATTGACGACAAGAAAAATGAAATAACAACTGTAGTAGGATTATTGTCGGTGTTTAATTAGTTAAATTTATCAAATTTGTAAGTTTCCGATGTATTCTAGTGTTAAAATGATGAAAAATTATCAAATTTGTAACATTATATAAGATGGTTTAATTATTATTGTAAAATAGTATTGTAGATAGGGAATTGAAAGAAAATATTGGGTGGAGAAAATTTATGATGAATAAATCAATTCATGGGAAGTTGTTTAAGAAATTACGACTTGAACGTGGTGTTAAATTAAAAGATGCTGCTGGAGAAGTGGTTTCTGTACAGACATTAAGAAGATTCGAAGCAGATGAGACAAGTGTTTCGCTTGTAGTATTTGAAAAACTTCTTGCAAGCCTTGGTATAGGATATATTGAATATTTAACAGAGTTGCTTCCAAGACTAGAATCTGACTATAGGAAACTAACTATTGATGTCATGAAGTTTGCTAAAGTGGGAAATTATTCAGGCATGATGACTTATCTAGTTAGAAAATTAAAGGATGATGAAATTACTTTATCTGAGAGATTATTTATTGCAGTTATGATTACGGGATATTCAGGGATACTTCCAGAAAAATTCAAGGAAAATAATAAGATTCTTTTAGAATATTTCCAAGGAATTGAGATGTTGAGCTTGAATGAAAAAGCAGCCTTAAACGGGATAATTACTACTAGTAGTACAAAAGAAATACCGTTAGAATTTGTAAGAAGGACTATTGCGGACAGTCTAGGTTATAATCCAGATGTTGAAGGGATAAACATAATATCTACAATTATCACATTTAGAGTATTACATAGTAGTATTGGATTTTTGTTAAGAAGTGGATATTGTACTGAGGCAGAAGAAGCATGTAAAAAAGTAATTGAAATATTAGATTTAATAGATATTACATTAAGTCATATTAAACCTACATTTGCTGTTTACACATACATTTTACTTGCTCAGATAAAACTTGCTCAAAACAAAGTTGAAGGCGTTGAATTAGCGAATAAATGTATCAGACAAATTGATGCTTCAATAGATTTATATAATAGTACTAAAGAAATAAATAACAGGAAAGATTATGTTGAGAGATTCTATGAATTAAACAAAACTGGAGTCGAATTTGATTTCTAAATTAATATTAAATATTTAAAGAGTTATGTTAGTAAGTAATTGGTTACTAGCTAACTCTTTTTTTATTTTGCTATATGTCAGACTACTAAAAAACAACGTTTTATGCTAAAATTATATATGTTATAAATACATGGAAAAAATAAAGAGAAAGGAACTTTTGAGATGAAATATACTCCAATGATAGAACAATATCTGAAGATAAAAAAAGACTATCAAGACACGTTTGTATTTTACCGTCTTGGTGATTTTTATGAGATGTTCTTTGAAGATGCGACTAGAGCATCAAAAATATTAGAAATAACCTTAACTGCTCGTGATGGAGGAGCTGAAAAAATTCCTATGTGTGGAGTTCCATTTCATTCATCAGCAACTTACATTGATACTTTAGTTAATAATGGATATAAAGTAGCTATATGCGAACAAGTTTCAGAACCTGGTCAAGGAAAAATCGTAGAGCGTAAGGTAGTTCAAGTAATCACACCGGGAACTTACATGAACTACAAAAACTACGATGAGAATAACTATTTAGGTAGTGCATATGTAAAGGATAATAATATCTATTTCGCATTTTGTGATATTATGACAGGGGATAGCCGATGTACTGTACTAAAAACTATGGCTGACCTGCAAGATGAGGTACTAAAAAATAATATTAAAGAAGTAATTAGCATAAAAGATCAAAAGTTGGATATTAGTGCTTATATTACTGAAGTTGAATTAAATAATGATATTACTAAGGAAAAAACAAGTAATCTTACTGACAACAATCTACGTGTAGCATGTGATGTTCTTTTAGATTATATTGAAAAAACTCAAAATAAAGATATTTCGAGTTTAAAAGATTTTGAAGTATATTTCAAAGATAAGTTTGTTTATATGACGAACTACTCGTTAAAAAACTTAGAAGTTACTCAAAATATGGCTAATGGTGGTAAGAAAGGTTCTCTTCTTAGTATTGTAGATAAAACTTCAACAGCTGCGGGGTCAAGAAAACTTAAAAAATGGTTAGAAAATCCATTGCTAGATCTTAAAGAAATTAAAAAACGTCAGGAAATCGTAGAGGATTTTACTAAACATTATTTTGAAAAAGCTGATGTAAAAACTAGTTTGAAAGAAGTATATGACCTTGAAAGAATTTCTACAAAGGTTTCTTATAATATTGTAAGTCCTAAGGAATTATTAAATCTAAAGAAAACATTGGCACAAATACCAGAAATTAAGAAGTTGTTATTGGGATTTGAATCTAATAAATTAAAAGATATTGCAGAGAATATCGATGAATTAACAGATTTATATGACTATCTTGAAGCAACAATCCATGAAGGAGCTGGTCAGACTGTTAAAGAGGGTAATGTAATTAAATTAGGCTTTAATGAAGAGTTAGATAGTTATAAGGATGCTAGTAAGAATGGAAATCGAATATTACTAGAAATCGAAGAACGTGAAAAAGAGAGAACGGGTGTTAAAAATCTAAAAGTTGGATACAATAAGATTTTCGGTTACTTTATCGAAGTATCTAAAGTAGGGCTTAAGACTATAGATCCAATAGAACTAGGTTATCATAGGAAACAAACACTTTCTAATTGTGAGAGATTCGT
Source organism: uncultured Gemella sp. (assembly GCA_963525505.1). GTDB lineage: Bacteria > Bacillota > Bacilli > Staphylococcales > Gemellaceae > Gemella. The sequence goes on along the minus strand of CAURKK010000002.1, from coordinate 50,354 downwards.
ATCTGAAGAATTGAAAAAAGTTGAAGAACATATCGTGAATTCTAAGACGAAAATTGAAGAGTTAGAATTACAATTATTCCAAGAAGTTAAGACGAAGATTCATAACTATATCGTAAGATTACAAAGTGTTGCGAATACTCTAAGTGACATTGATGTGTTCGTTTCATTATCTGATGTAGCGGAAGAATATGGTTATGTGAAACCTGAGTTTAATGATAATAATATTATTGATATTGTTGATGGTCGTCACCCGATTGTTGAAAGAAATGTGAGTGCTGATAGTTATATTAGTAATGATTGTAAAGTAGATAAAGATAATAATATCTTGCTTATTACAGGGCCTAATATGTCTGGTAAATCTACTTATATGAGACAACTTGCTCTTATTGTGATTCTTGCACAAATCGGATCATTTGTTCCGGCGACTTCGGCGAATTTACCGATTTTTGACAAAATATTTACTAGAATTGGTGCAAGTGATGATCTTGCTGGTGGTAAATCAACGTTTATGGTTGAGATGATTGAGGCGAAGAATGCTTTAGTCGAATCTACTGCAAATTCATTATTAATTTTTGATGAAATTGGTCGTGGAACATCGACGTATGACGGTATTGCCTTAGCTCAATCAATATTAGAATATATTAATAATACTATTAAATGTAAAACATTATTCTCAACTCACTATCATGAGCTTACAAAACTAGAAAATATTACTCAGGGAATAAAGAATATTCATGTTTCTGCAAAAGAAGATCATGGGAAACTAATTTTCTTATATAAAATTAATGAAGGGCCTATCGAGAAGAGTTATGGTATTCATGTTGCTCAACTTGCCAATCTTCCAGAAGATGTTATCGTAGGTGCTAATAAAATATTAAGAGAATTAGAAAGTGGGAATAAAGGTAGTGAGGATCTTGTTGATAACGCTAGATATAATAAGCTATTATTAAATGAAACTTTATCACAAGAATCTGAAGAAAAATTAAGAGAAAAAATACGTCAAGAACTTGAACAAGAATACAGCAGTAGAGTAGTTAAAGAAGAGGTTGTAAACGTAGATGAAGAGTCTCTAAGATTACAGCTTCGTTCTGAATTAGAAAAAGAACTTAAAGAAGAGTTAGAGAAAACTATTAGAAAACAATTAAAAGCTGAAGAGAAATCAAAGAAAAATTATGCAAAATTACAATTGGATTTCGATGGTGATAATGAGAAATTTGATGAAATCAAAAAACAATTAGAGAGTGTAAACTTTTTAGAAACAACTCCAATGCAGGCGTTCAATCTTCTTTATGAATTACAACGAAAAATAAGTGAGGATGTGAAATAAATTAAATGGGAAAAATAAATATATTATCTGCAGAATTATCAAATAAAATAGCGGCGGGAGAAGTAGTTGAAAGACCTTCTTCTGTTGTAAAAGAGCTTGTTGAGAACTCTATTGATGCAGGAAGTACTAATATCAAAGTTATAATTAAAGAATTTGGTATTCAACAAATTAGAATTATTGATAACGGTAGTGGTATTTCTAATGATGATTTGGCACGTGCATTTTTACGACATGCGACTAGTAAAATAAGTGCTGACTATGATTTATTTCACATAGAAACTTTAGGTTTTAGAGGTGAGGCGCTAGCGAGTATTTCATCTGTGAGTAAAGTAGTAATTAAGAGTTGTGCAGGAGAAGCGCAAGGAAAGATGTTAGTTCTTGAAGGTGGAAAAGTAGTTTCAGAGGAATATTACGCACCTATTAAAGGAACTGACTTAAGTGTAGAGAATTTATTCTACAATACACCGGCAAGGTTAAAATATCTGCGTAATCCACATACAGAACAAGCTAATATTACTAATATTATTCATAAGTTTGCCCTGTCTTATCCTAATGTAGCTTTCGAACTTCATGTCGATGGGAAGATTACCTTTAAAACGTATGGTGATGGTGATGTTCATAAGATTTTATCTAAAATCTATAATATGGGTGTCGCTAGAAATATGATAGAATTTAGTGGTAGTAACGATGATTACAAAGTATTTGGTTATATCTCTGTACCAGAAGAGACGAGAGCTAGTAAGAACTATATAAATATTTTTATCAATGGTCGTTATATTAAAAACTACGGAATTCAAAATGCTATAATCGATGCTTACGGCACGCTTTTAATGATAAATAGGTATCCATTATGTGTTATTAATATAGAAATGGATCCGATATTATTAGATGTTAATGTGCACCCAACTAAGCAAGAAGTAAGATTATCGAAAGAAGCGGAGTTAATACGTCTAATAAAAGAAGTTATCGCAGAGAGACTAAGTAATTATACATATATTCCACAAGGGATGAATAATGTTCTTACGAAAAAAGAAAAAGCGAAAATCGAAAAAATAAATTTCTTAGATGAACTTGATAATAAATTTGGAGATGCAGAAGACAAGAAAATTTTTTCAGAAGAGAAAAAAGAACCTGAAGTTGATTTGGAAGTTGAACTTAGTTTTCCTGATACTCAAGAAGAAGTAGCAAGTCATGTTATTCAAGAAGATGAATTTCTTTTTGGAGGAGATTTGTTAACTAATTCTCGTGAAGAAAAAACACCAGTACAAAGTAAAGAAAACATGTTTAATCAAAGAAGTAACACTCAGAGAATTAAGAGTGATTTACCGGATTTAAGTTATAGTCCACATCCTCGTGATAATAGAAATAAGTTTGGTGATAAACCTACTAAAAAAGAAATCGAGAACTTCATGAATTTCTCTAAAAAAGAAGATAACGTGAGTTATGATGAGCATATTGAAGAAGTAGTCTCTAATGTAGTAAAAGATGATAGTCATTTTAATGAAATTAAAGATGCGAAAATCGTTCAAGATGATGATACAAAAGTTAGAACTTTACCAGATTTAAAAGTATTGGCTCAAATCTTTAAAACTTATATCTTGTCAGAGGCTGATAATAAGTTATTTCTTATAGATCAGCATGCTGCTGCAGAAAGATATAATTATGAGAAACTGCAACGAGAATTTATAGAAAGAAAGAATTATAAAAAACAGATGTTAATTCCGCTTATGTTTGATTTTTCTGTAGATGAAGCGGCTGAGGTTCGTGATAATTTAGAAAAATTCGAGGAACTTGGTATTATTTTCGAGGAGTTTGGAGATAATTCTTATGTTGTTCGTGAGTTTCCTGGTTGGATAGAAGAAGACGAAGAACAAATGATAAAAATTATTGTTGAGAAGGTTCTTAGAAATAACAATATAACTTTTAATGAATTAAGAAATGATGCGATTGCTATGGCAAGTTGTAAAATGTCTATAAAAGCGAATCAAGTTCTTACAGATGTCGAGATGAATAAGGTTATTAGTGATCTTTATGAATGCAAGAATCCATTTACATGTCCACATGGACGTCCGATAATTACAAAAATGGAGAAAAAAGATTTAGAGAAAATGTTTAAGCGTATAGTGTAGGAGGTAAGATGGAAAAAATACCTTTAATAGCGATAGTAGGACCAACTGCAGTTGGAAAAACGGCACTCAGTATAGAACTTGCAAAAAAGTTTAACTGTGAAATAATCTCTATAGATAGTGTTCAAATTTACAAGAAGTTTGATATAGGTTCTGCAAAAGTGAAAAAAGAAGAGATGAACGGGGTAGTTCACCATTTAATAGACGAATTAGAACCTACTGATACTTGTTCTGCCTATGATTTTCAAAAACTTGCACGTAAGAAAATTGAAGAAATACATAGTCGAGGGAAGATGCCTTTATTAATCGGTGGAACTGGCTTTTATATGAATGCTGTACTTAATAATTATGAGTTTACTGATTTAGAGGAAAAAACTTATGATATTGATGTCGATATGGCAAGAGAATATCTAAAAGAGAACTATCCAGATACATATAATACGATTGACATAGAAAATCGCCGTCGTGTAATTAATGCATATAATTATGTGATGAATGAAAAGAAGTCTGTAACAACAAACAACAATGGGGATACTGTTCTAGATTGTTATAATCCATTTTTAATAGTTCTTAATACTGATAGAGAAGTTTTATACAATCGTATTAATAAGCGAGTTGAATTGATGTTTGAAGAAGGGCTTGAGCAGGAAGTTAAAGAAATTATAGAAGAATATGGTCTAGAACTGCAAGCTCTAGGAGCAATAGGATATAAGGAGATGATTCCGTATCTTAATGGTAATGTTTCTAAAGAAGATATTATTGCAGCTATTTCTCAAAACTCACGCCGTTATGCAAAACGTCAGTTAACATGGTTTAGAAATAAAATGCATGGAACTTGGTATGATACTGCAAATAAGGAATTATTGGCTGATGTTATAGAAGATATCAAAGAAAAATTTAATAAATAATCATAATAGTAATTGGCTATGGCTTGAAAAATTAATTTTTCAAGCCTTTTTTAATTTATAACAAGATAAAATTTATTATATAATAGATTTGATTTTAGTTCTTATAAGATATATTAGAAAATTTTAAAATATTTCAAGAGTATTTCTGATTTAACTAGAGTTTTTGTTGGTTATGTGCTAAACTAGTAATACTAATGATTCTTAGGAAGTAGGAGGAGAAGATGAATTCATTTAAATATCTTAAGCCGAAGTTATTTAGTGTAATGAAAAATTATACAAAGGAACAATGCTTAAAAGATATAATTGCTGGTTTAATAGTAGCTGTTATAGCATTACCTTTATCGATTGCTTTGGCGATAGCATCTGGAGTAAATCCGGAACAAGGTCTTTATACTGCGATTATAGCAGGTTTTTTTATTTCATTTTTAGGTGGGAGTAGGGTTCAGATTGGTGGACCTACAGCTGCTTTTGTCGTTATTATTTATGGGATAATAGCTGAACATGGAATTGCAGGATTAACTTTAGCAACCCTTATGTCAGGAGTTATGTTAATTCTAATGGGGTTATTTCACTTTGGTGACTTGATTAAATTTATTCCTAAAACAATTACTATTGGTTTCACGTTAGGGATTGCTATGGGAATAGTAGTTGGACAGGTGAAAGACTTCCTAGGATTAAGCATGGGAGCAGTTCCGGCAGAATTTGTTGGGAAATTAGTAGCTTACGGGCATAATATAAAAAGTATTAGCTTTATTACTTTAGGTATAGGGTTACTTGCGATATTAATCCAAGTATTTTGGCCAAAAGTATCTAAGAAAATACCAGGATCTTTAATTGCAATACTAGTTACAACATTTTTAGTAGCTATTTTCAAATTGCCGGTTAAAACTATTGGTGATCTTTATACGATTAAAGCAGGGATTCCTAGTTTTACAATGCCTACAATTTCATTTTCTCTAATTAGAGAGATGATTTTACCAGCATTTACAATCGCGATGTTGGCCGCTATAGAATCACTATTATCTGCTGTAGTATCTGATGGTATGACAGGAAGTAAGCACAAATCTAATGCTGAGTTAGTAGCCCAAGGTGTAGGGAACTTTATGTCGTCACTTTTTGGAGGAATACCTGCAACAGGTGCAATTGCGAGAACGGCAGCCAATGTAAAAAATGGTGGTAGAACGCCAGTAGCTGGAATGATACACGCATTTACTCTATTATTAATACTGTTATTTTTAATGCCATATGCATCGTATATACCGATGAGTTGCTTGGCTGCTATATTAATTATCGTAGGATATAATATGAGTGGTTGGCGTATTTGTGTACGAATGATAAAAACTGCACCGAAAAGCGATATAGCCGTCTTAATTATCACTTTTTTATTAACATTATTCTTCGATTTAGTAATCGCGATAGAATTCGGTATGGTATTAGCGGCTTTCCTATTCTTAAAACGTATGTCTGATATTGCAGAAGTTAGGCAATGGACTTATAAAGGTTCATCTGATGACGATAAACTATCAGAAGAAGTTGATCTGAAATATGTTCCTAAAAATACTATTGTTTATGAAATTTTTGGAGCATTATTCTTCGGAGCAGCTAATGTATTTACTAACTTTGAACATGGAGAAGGAAAGAATGTTCTGATAATAAGAATGCGTAATGTTCCTGTTATGGATATTTCGGGATTAGAGGTATTAGAGGAAATATTGGAAACTTGTAAAAAACGTGGATTAACACTTATTCTATCACACGTTAATGAACAACCTTATCAAGTTATGGAAAAAGCTGGATTTATTGAAAAAATAGGTAAAGAAAATCTATGTGAAAATATCGATGCATCTCTAGAAAGAGCAGAGAAGTTAGGTAGGTAATAGATTTAAGTAAATTTTAATTATAGTCTAAAGTTCATATAAGGTATATCGGATATAATATAAACATAACAAAACTTAATAATATTTTTTTTCATAATATATGGCTCATCGAAAGATGGGCCTTTCTCCATTTCAAATTATTATATGGGTAATTTTTTGTACAGATGATTTCGTACAATAAATTAAAATGGAGGTGAATATTATGAGTACATTAGAAATTTTGTTAGATATATTCTCATTAATTATTTGTATTTTTTATATAATAGTATTTGTAATATCTAGAAAAACTATAAAAAAAGAAGAACTACTTTTAGAAAAGTTAACAGATAAAGAAATAGAAAAAATTAGACTAAAGGAGAATTCTTCCAAATCCGCTTTATTATTAAATTTAGGTATAACTATAGCGTGTTGTATATATCTACTCATTTCAATAATAAACAAAGGGTTATTGATAAGTTTCTTTGGGGAAATACCAAACAAAGTAATTAATTTAATTATTATTGTTATAATTTTACTGCCACATTTATTGGAGAGAATTAATGTTATTCGTCGTTACAATAAGGTAAAAAAATGGCAGTGAGCAATTAGACGTTCAAATATTTAAATATAAATTTAATAAATTTTTAAGACAATTGGTAAAATATTTATCAATTGTCTATTTTCATGAAAATCAAATTATTGACAATTGTAGACTTGAAGAGTAGAATAAAATTATTAATGTTTAAAATATTAATAGTCCATTTTTAATGGAATAATAGTCAAAAGTTTTTACTTGTTTAGAAGAGGTTTTCTATGTTATAAAAATAAAGTGAATTTAATAGTAAAGAAAACATTTAAACTATTAAGATTAAAAGTGTCTTCATAATTATTTAAGTAATAATTATCGTTTTAGATAGGGAGTGATTATAAGTGAATAGTTTATTGAAAAACTCAAGTATGTTTTCTAGAAAAAAAGATGAAAACAACTCATTATATGAGTACTATGCTAGAAAAAATGGTTTGCAAGGCAAATCATTATTAATACTAACATGTCTTTATTAAACAAGGGATGGGATAACTCAAAACACTATTTGTGAAAAAACCTATTCTACGAAACAAGTAGTTAGCGCAGCTATAAAGACTTTTAAGAATAAAGGATATATTTATTTTGAGGAGAAAGAAAAAGATAGGCGAGAAAAAATAGTTAAATTAACAGAAGAAGGTTACTTATATGCATCAAAAATTTTAGATACACTTGAAAAGGCCGTGATAAAAGTAATAGGTGAACTTTCGAGCGAACAACAAAAATTATTTATCGAATATTATACGATTTTTAACGACAATATGAAGATAAATATTGAAAAACTTGTTTTGAAAGGAGAATTTTAAAAATGATTAAATATAACAATGTTTCCTTATGCTGTTCCACAAATGGTTTAATACTTGATGGATTAAGTTTTGAAATACAAGAAGGAGAATTTTTTGTTCTTGTAGGACCAAGTGGAAGTGGAAAGACAACAACTTTAAAATTAATAAATAGGTTGATAGAACAAACAGACGGGGATATTTATTTTGAAGATAAGAGACTAAAGGACTATGATTTAAGAGAATTGAGACTTAAAACTGGATATGTTCTTCAACAAATTGCATTATTTCCGAATCTTACGGTTGCAGAAAATATAGCACTAATTCCAGAAATGAAAAACTTTGACAAAAAAGAAATTAAAGAAAAAACAGAGGACTTATTAACAAAAGTAGGATTAGATCCTAAGCATTACATGAATCGTTTGCCTAAGGAACTTTCTGGAGGAGAGAAACAGCGTGTGGGAATATTACGTGCGATTATTGCTAATCCTAAAATTTTACTGATGGATGAACCATTTTCTGCATTAGATCCTATTAGTAAAGTTCAATTACAAGATTTAATAAAAACTTTGCACAATGAATATAAAATGACAACAGTTTTTGTAACTCACGATATGGATGAAGCAATGAAACTTGCTGATAGAATTTGTGTCTTGAAAAATGGTAAGGTAGTTCAAATTGCTACACCAGAAGTATTAAAAGAAAACCCTGTGGATGACTTTGTTCGTGAATTTTTTGCAAAGGGGGATAAATAATGAATTTAGTAAATACATTTTTAGAAAGAAAAGGTGATTGGATAACTGGATTATTTGAACATCTTCAAATTTCATTATTGTCACTTATTATTGCGATTTTTATTGCCGTTCCGTTAGGAATAATTATCTCAGGGAATAAAAAGACAAGTGAATGGTTTTTACAAATTACTGGTATTTTCCAGACAATTCCTTCTCTTGCTTTACTTGGGTTATTCATTCCATTTATGGGAATTGGTACATTACCAGCAGTCGTGGCATTGGTAATTTATGCAATATTCCCAATACTACAAAGTACGATTACTGGTTTATCGGAGATTGATTCATCATTAGAAGAAGCTGCAACTGCATTTGGTATGACAAAACTAGAGAAATTGAAAAAATATCAACTTGCATTAGCGATGCCTATCCTTATGGATGGTGTAAGAACTGCGAGTATTATGATAATTGGTACAGCGACTCTTGCTGCTCTAATAGGAGCAGGGGGATTAGGTTCATTTATTTTATTAGGAATAGATAGAAATAATTCAGCATTAATTTTAATAGGAGCAATTTCATCAGCAGTTTTAGCAATTGTATTCGGATTATTAATCAAGTTATTACAAGATAAAAAACCGAAGACAATTTTAGCATCACTGCTAGCTGCTGTAGTAGCTTTAACAATAAGCTTCTTCCCAATTGGAAAAATGTCTAATGATAAATTAGTTATCGCTGGAAAACTTGGTGCTGAGCCTGAAATATTAATTAATATGTATAAAATACTTATTGAAGATGAAACTAAAATCGATGTTGAGGTTAAACCGAACTTCGGTAAGACTAGTTTCTTATATGAGGCCTTAAAAGGTGGAAGTATTGATATTTATCCAGAGTTCACAGGTACAGTTACTACAACATTATTAAAAACATCAGAAACTGTGCCTTCTAATGATCCTGATGAAGTTTATGAAGTTGCACGTAAGAAAATATTTGAACAAGATAAACTTGTGTATTTAAAACCTACAAAATTTCAAGATACATATGCATTAGCAGTAACAGAAGACTTTGCAAATAAAAATAAATTAAATAATATTTCAGATATAAAATTAGTAGAAAATTCTTCAAAAGTAGGATTCTCATTAGAATTCAACGACAGAGAAGATGGTGGAATAGGGCTTAAAAATCTTTATCATTTAAATTTAAATGTTAAAACTATGGAACCAGCGTTAAAATATCAAGCAATCGCGAATGGTGATGTAAATATTATCGATGTGTTCTCAACGGATAGTAAAATAATTACTAATAAACTTAAATTATTAAATGATGATAGACGTCTATTTCCTCCATATCAAGGGGCACCGATATTAAGAGAAGAAACTCTAAAAAAACATCCAGAACTCGAAAAAATCTTAAATAAACTTGCTGGGAAAATAACAGAAAAAGAAATGACAGAGATGAACTACAAAGTTGATGTAGATGGAAAATCTGCATATGATGTAGCAAAAGAATATCTACAAAAAGAAGGATTAATTAAAAAATAACGTAGTATCTTAGTTGAAAATAAAAATTCTCAAGCCTTATGGTTTGGGAATTTTTTCTTTCTAACATTTCCTTTTTTAAGTAATTTTTGATAAAATTGTAGATGAAGAAAATTATAAATTTAAGAGATAAAAATAGTGATATAAAAATCTAATTTAGATGAAAATGATGAGATGAAGTAATAGCTAAAAAACATTTTATTTATAAGAAATTATATTAGTTGTATGTCGTATGTAGTTTCAAATTCTAGGTAATTGTAAACAACATATGAAATTCGGAAAGGAGAATCATTATGGATAATGAGATTAAATTATTTGAAGGAAATCAAATAAGATCAATTTGGGATAATGAAAGAGAAGAGTGGTATTTTAGTATAGTTGATATCGTTGGAGTATTAACAGAAAGTGAGAATCCAAGGAAATACTGGAGCGTATTAAAAACAAGACTTAAAAAAGAAGGAAATGAACTGGCTACAATTTGTAGCCAGTTGAAGATGAAGGCAACAGATGGGAAGATGAGAAGTACTGACGTTGCAGATATGCAAGGTATTTTTCGTATAATTCAATCTGTACCGTCTCCAAAAGCAGAGCCTTTTAAAATGTGGTTAGCAGAGGTAGGGAAAGAAAGAATAGATGAAATTATTGATCCAGAATTAACTATTGATAGAGCATTGGCGACATACATTCAAAAAGGATATACAAGGGAATGGATTAATCAAAGATTACAAGCAATTCAAGTTAGGAAAGAATTAACAGATGCTTGGCAAGATCATGGTGTAAAAGTAGGAAGAGAATATGCGATATTAACTAATGAAATTACTAAAGCATGGTCTGGTATGACAACAAGACAATATAAAGACTATAAGGGATTGAAGAAACAAAACTTAAGAGATAATATGACAACAACTGAACTTATACTAAATATGCTAGCGGAGACTGCAACAAAAGATATAGCTAATGCAACGCACCCTCAAGGTTTGGAAGAAAATAAAAAAGTTGCTAAAGATGGTGGTAGTATCGCTGGAAACGCAAGAAGAGAGATTGAAATGAAAACAGGGAAATCAGTTATTACATCAAAAAACGCCATAGATTTTAGTAGATTAATATTAGATATAATAAAATCAGCAGAAGAAGATGAAAAGAACAATGAATAATTAAAAAAATGGAATGAAATTTTTACAAAAAAGAATACTATAACTTAAAAAGAAATTCCTAGAATCATACAAATATAGATAATATTATTACTCCTGTAAATATATTGAAATGTCATCGTGTAGTAAAATAAAAAAGGTTAACGAAACTAATTTTTGGTACTAGTTAGATTTTGTTAATCTTTTTTTCTAACATTTCCTTTTTTATGCAATTTTTGATAAAATTAAAGGTAAGAGTTTTTAGCGAGGAATGTAGAAAGTAGGTGTAAATTTGCAAGTTACAAATATAACAAAGCTAAAAGTTAAGTATAAAATTGAATTAGAAAATGGTAAACATTTTTATGTTTCTGAAGATACGATAATAAAATATGGACTTATAAAAAAAATAGATTTATCAAAAGAGCAATTAAAAGAAATCATAGCTCATGAAAGTGTAGAAAGTGCCTATAGCAAGGCTGTACATTATTTACAATTTGGTCTAAGAACTAAGCAGGATATAAGAGAATATCTTCAGAAGAAAGAGATTGCTGAAAATGTTATTGATGAGGCAATAGAGAAGTTAATAGAAATAGGTTATCTGAATGATGACCATTATGTAGAAGCTGCGGTAACGGATTATTTCAACCTAAATCAAAAAGGTCCTTATTGGATACAAAGAAAATTGTTAGAAAAGGGCTTGGATAAAGACGTTATTGAAGAAAATATTGCGAAGATTTGTACTGAAGAAGCAATGACAGAAATGCTTTATAAAATTATTGAGCATGAATATAAAGTACGAAGAGAGACAAAAAATAAAAAAGTTCAAAAAATAACACAAAAACTTTATACAAATGGCTTTACATCTGATATAATAAGAAAGGTGTTTGACATATTTTTCGAAGACTATGAGGAAGAAGATGAAGATGATATATTAGATGAGCATTTTAGAAGAGCTTATCAAAGTTATAGTCGCAGATACGAAGGGTATGCACTTAAACAAAAGCTGATTGAAAAGCTGATAAGAGATGGTTTTTCGTATTATACAGCTAAAGACTACGTAGAAAAACAAGATTTGTAAAGGAAGAATAAAATGGATAGAAGAAATGAAAGGCAAAAGAAAATAAGGAATTTTTCTATAATTGCACATATTGACCACGGGAAATCAACTCTTGCGGATAGAATTTTAGAGAAAACAAAGGCGTTAGAACAACGTGAAATGAAAGCACAACTTCTAGACTCAATGGATATTGAGCGTGAAAGAGGTATTACAATTAAACTTAATGCAGTACAATTACAATATACTGCTAAAAATAGAGAAGAGTACATTTTCCACTTAATCGATACACCGGGACACGTAGATTTTACATATGAAGTATCTCGTTCTCTAGCAGCATGTGAGGGGGCTATTTTAGTAGTCGATGCTGCTCAAGGTATTGAAGCACAAACATTAGCTAACGTATACTTAGCATTAGATAATAATTTAGAAATTATTCCAATTATTAACAAAATCGACTTACCTGCAGCAGATCCTGAAAAGGTTAAGACTGAGATTGAAGATGTAATTGGATTACCAACAGATGACATCGTACTTGCTTCTGCTAAGGCTGGAATTGGTATTGATGAGATCTTAGAACAAATCGTTGAATATATTCCAGCACCATCTGGAGATGCTGCTGAGCCACTACAAGCATTAATCTTTGACTCATTATACGATGCATATAGAGGGGTTATCGTTTCAGTTCGTATTAAGAACGGTACTGTAAAAGCAGGAGACAAGATTAAGATGATGGCTACTGGTGGTGTGTTCGAGGTTACTGAAGTTGGAATTCATACACCTAAAGAAAAAATTGTTGATGAACTTACTGCAGGGGATGTAGGATTTATCTGTGCATCTATCAAAAATGTGAGTGAAACCCGTGTAGGGGATACAATTACATTAGCGAATAACCCTGCTAAAGAAGCATTACCTGGGTATAGAAAATTAAATCCAATGGTATTCTGTGGATTATATCCAATCGATTCATCAAAATATAATGACTTACGTGAAGCATTAGAAAAATTAGAACTTAATGACTCAGCTTTACAATATGAAGCTGAGACGTCACAAGCACTTGGATTCGGATTTAGATGTGGATTCTTGGGAATGTTACACATGGAAATCATTCAAGAGCGTATCGAACGTGAATTTAATATTGATATCATTGCTACTGCGCCATCCGTTATTTACAAAGTTGAGAAAACTGACGGAACACTAGTAGATGTATCGAATCCATCAGAGATGCCAGATCCACAAAAAATCAATAAGATAACTGAGCCATTCGTTAAGGCGAGCATTATGGTACCAAATGACTATGTAGGTGCTGTTATGGATCTTTGTCAGAAGAAACGTGGTATTTTCTTAAATATGGAATATATCGATGATACAAGGGTAAACATTACTTATGATATACCTTTATCAGAAATCGTCTTTGATTTCTTCGACCAGCTAAAATCTAATACAAAAGGATATGCATCATTTGACTATGAATTAACAGGATATAAAGATAGTAACCTAGTTAAGATGGATATCTTATTAAATGGAGAGCAAGTCGATGCATTAAGTTTTATCGTTCACCGTGAGTTTGCATATCAACGAGGAAAAGTTATCGTTGAAAAACTTAAAAAACTTATTCCAAAACAACAGTTTGAAATTCCAATTCAAGCTGCTATTGGTAATAAAATTATCTCTCGTGAAACTATTAAAGCAATGCGTAAAAACGTTCTTGCAAAATGTTACGGTGGGGACATTAGTAGGAAGCGTAAATTATTAGAGAAACAGAAAAAAGGTAAAGAGAGAATGAAAGCTGTTGGTAGCGTAGAAGTTCCTCAAGATGCCTTCATGGCTGTTCTGAAAATGGATGAAGAATAATGAAAAGTTATCCACTCGGAGTATATATTCATATTCCATTTTGTAAGTATATTTGTTCATACTGTGATTTCAACAAGTTTTATATACAAAGACAGCCTGTCGATAAGTATATAGATTGCTTAATCAAAGAAATCGAGGGTATGGAAAATATTCAAAACGTTGAAACTATTTATATCGGTGGTGGAACACCGAGTGCATTAAATGATGAACAACTTCATCGTTTATTGACTGCATTAAGAAATAAAATTCCACAACAACTGCGTGAATTTACTTTTGAAGCTAACCCTGAGGATCTTGTTGATTCTCGGGTTGCTTTGGTAAAGGGCTACGGAGTTGATAGAATTAGCATGGGAGTTCAAACTTTCAATAATGAATTGTTAAAAATTCTTGGACGCGGTCATGTTGCGGATGATGTTGATATGGCGATTGCTAATTGTAAAAAACATGGGATTGAGGACATTAATGTTGATTTAATGTTTTCATTACCGAAGCAGACTATGGACGACCTGTATGATAGTATGAAGAAGGTTGTGGGATATAATATTAGCCATGTTTCTTGTTATTCATTGATATTAGAGCAAAAAACAAAACTTTATAATCAAGTTAGAGATAAGAAAGTTACATTACCGTCAAATGAAACAGAAGAGAAAATGTACAATGAGGTAATTAACTTCTTAACAGAAAATGGTTATGAGCAATATGAAATCAGTAATTTTGCTAGACCTGGTCATGAAAGTGTTCATAATAGCAGTTACTGGAAGAATATAGAGTATTACGGTCTTGGAGCAGGTGCGCATGGTTATATTGATGGAGTACGTTATGCTAACCAAGGAGCGTTAAAATTCTATATCGACAGTATGTTAGAAAAAGGGCATGCTAGACGCGAAGAAAATACTGTAACACTTAAAGAAAGAATTGAAGAGGAAATGTTCTTAGGACTACGTCTATTGAAAGGTGTAGATTTAAATGTTTTTGAAGAAAAGTATGGAAAAAGGGCAGAAGAATTCTTTAAAGATGTTATTGATAAAAACATAAGAGAAGGGTACTTGGAAATTGAAGGTAATAAACTTCATTTAACTAGAAAAGGATTATTCTACGGAAACGATGTCTTCTCTGAGTTTTTATTGGATTAATAACACATTTAAATAATGAGAATGATTTTTGTGGGAGAAACTTGGTTAATTTATATAAAATTATTGAGTTTCTCCCAATAATGAAAGAAAGGAGAATTATTGTGGAACGAACATATATTGAAAGATTGCTTAATAATTTGAATGAAAAGTATGGTTTCAATTTGAAATTCAATGAGAATTTTAAAAATGCATTTTCTCATTCTTCTTATACTAATGAGAAAAGAATAGCCAAACATTTAAATTATGAACGTCTAGAATTTTTAGGTGATGCTGTTGTTGAACTTACAACAAGTGAATTTTTATTTAAGAAATTTTCTGAGCTTCCTGAAGGTGAGTTAACTAAGTTACGTGCATCTATTGTTTGTGAAAAAACATTGGTTAAATATGCTTTGCAACTTGGTTTAGATAAATGTATTTACCTAGGGAAAGGTGAAGAAAAGATGGGTGGAAGAAGTCGAGCAGCTTTACTTGCTGATATTTTTGAATCTTTCACAGGTGCAATGTACCTAGAGTCAAATCTTGAGGTGGTAAAAACTTTCTTACATAACACGTTATTTACAGAAGTTCAAGATCTTGAATATCATAGCTTTGTAGATTATAAAACTATACTACAAGAGTATATTTCAAAAATTAAATTGGGTGAAATTGAGTATATAGTACTTGATTCTACAGGTCCATCACATTCTAAAACTTTCACGAGTGCTGTTTTAATTGATGAAAAACAATACGGGAGCGGAACATCTACAACAAAGAAAGAGTCAGAACAAATCTCGGCAAAACAAGCATTAGAAAAACTTGGATATAAAGATATTTAAAATTAATGAAAGGAAAAAGAGATGAAATTAGCAAAGGTTGAAGTTACGGGTTTTAAATCTTTTCAGAAGAAGACAACGTTTGAATTTAAGAATAATTTAATTGGTGTTGTTGGACCGAATGGTTCGGGAAAAAGTAATATAATTGATGCTATTCGTTGGGTTTTAGGAGAACAATCTGCTAAAAATTTACGTGGTAGTAGCATGAAAGATGTTATCTTTTCGGGGACTGAAGATGCGAAAAGAAAGAACTTTGCTGAAGTAGCAGTAACATTTTCTAACGGGGAAGACAATTGTGAAATTAAAAGACGTTTATATAGAAATGGTGATAGTGAATATTACATTGATAATAAACGTGCAAAATTAAAAGATATTACGGATATCTATCTAGACTTTGGGATTAATAAAGAAAGTTATAGTATTATTACTCAAGGTAAGGTAGAAGATATTATTTCATCTAAACCTGTTGATCGTCGAGCGATTATAGAAGAGGCATCAGGGGTATTAAAGTATAAAAATAAGAAAAAAGAAACTAACCTTAAATTAGAAAAAACAAATGACAATTTAATGAGGTTATATGATATTTTCTCAGAAATCTCAGGTCGTTATGAAATCTTAGAAGAACAAAAAACTAAAACTCAAAAATATTTAGATTATTCTAATGAGCTTGAAGAAAAAGACATTTTATTGAATGTCTATAATATTGTTGAATATCAAAAGAGACTTGCAGACTTACTGAAAGTTAAACAAGATAAAGAATCAGAAAAACTTGGCTTAGAGAATAAACAAGAAGAGCTTATCAAAGATTTTGAGTCTATTAAAAATAATTTAGTTTCACTAGATAAAACCTACATGAAATATCATGATGAGGAATTAGAATTAGTTCAGAAAAAAGAATCTCTTCAATCGCAATTGAGTGTTATTGAGGAAAGAAAAAATAATAGAACACTTAGAAGTGAAAAAATTAACGATGATATTAAATATCTTGAGGAAAGAAAACTAAACCTTGAAAGTAAGTTAGCAGAAAGAGAAAATCTAAACACTGAAACTAAAAGTAAAATTCAAAAGATTAATAAAGAAATCTCTTCATTAGAATCAGGAGAAGAGAGTAAACTAGAATTAATCGAAAGAAATATAGAAGAATTAAAAGATAGCTATTATAGCTTAATAAACGAAGAAACTAAACTAGAAAATAGTATAGAGTTTGTTAAGAAAAATCTAGAGAGTGCTGATGAAAACAGTAAGGAAATTCTAGATAATATAGAAAGACAAAAACAAGTTTTAGGTATAAAAACAGAAGAGCTTGCAGCAGCTACTGAAGAACAAAAAGTATTAAATGAACAGCTAGCTAATCTTCAAAAAGAACTTGATATATTAGTTGAAAAAAATATTTTAATTAATTCAAATGGGAAAAATATCGAGGAACAAATTCGCACAGGATACAACTTCAAGAATAACCTTGAAAATCGTAAGAAGTTCTTAGAAGATCAGATTAATAATTTAAGTTTTTACAATATTGGAGTAAAAGAAATTCTTGCTAATAAAGATTCTCTAGCTGGTGTTCACAATAGTGTAGCAAACATTGTAGAATTTGATAACGAATATGCCGTCGCACTTGATATAGCTTTAGGGCAAGCACAACAAAATATTATCGTAGAAAATGAGAATGTAGCAAAAGAGTGTATTAACCACTTAAAGAAAACTAATAAAGGTAGAGTTACATTTTTACCATTAAATAATATTAAAGCAAAAGCTATAGCTAGTGATGTATATAGAACAGTAGTAAATGAAGAAGGCTTTATCAATATTGCTGAGAATCTTATATCTGTTGCCACTGAGTACAAAAATATAATATCTCACCTATTAGGGCTTGTTCTTATCGTTGATAATATGGATAATGCCAATAGAATAGCCCGTAAAATTAATTTTAGAAATAGAATTATTACGCTTGACGGACAAATCATCAATAGTGGTGGATCTATCACAGGTGGTGCTATTAATAAAAATAATAACTCATCTATTAAACATAAAGCTGAACTGGATGAACTAGTGCAAAATCTTGTTAAAATTAATGATAAGATTGAAAAATTAGTTGGTGAGAAGAGTTTATTAGAGAGTCAACAACAACAGCTAATGGACGAAATTCTAAATTCTAAATCAGTGAAAGAAGAAGAGATTTTAAAACTTAAGCAATTAGAATTAAGTGTAAATCATAAAAATTCTGAGATTGTTGATATTAAAGCAAATATAGAATTTAATGAGAAGAAATTATTAGAATTTAAAGACAATGAAAATGATTCAAGTAATATTATCGAATTAACTCAAAATCTTGAGAAAATTAGAGTAGAACTACAAAAACTTGATGAGAAAATCAAAGAGGAAAGTAGTAAGAAACAAAATGCCCAAAGTGCTGAGGAATTGTTCTTAGAGAAAATTGCTGAGCTTAAGATTGAAAAATCAAAATTAGAAGAGACAACTAAGCATGGTTTAGAGTTAATAGAATCACTATTAGCAGATATATCAGATATTAATGAACAACTAACTAGATTAGAAATGTCTAAAGACGCCGAGTCTTTAAGTGAGGAAGATGAACTTCAAATACTAGAAAATAATTCTAAAATAATTGCTGAGTGTAGTGAAAGATTAACAACGCTTAAGACGTTATTATCAGATCTTGATATGGAAAAAACAGGATTGTTTAAACGTGAAAAAGAAATTACGGTAGCTCAACAAAGAAATAATGAAAGTCTACGTCAAAAAACTTCAGAATTTGAAAAATTAACTGTAGAACAGACGAAGATAGAAGTTAAAATTGATGAATATCTAGAAAACCTTGTTACTAACTATAATGTAACGTACGAAAGTGTATCAAATAGATTAACTGTCGATATTATAGATGAGGTACCTTCGTATAAACAAGATGTAGCAAGACTTCGTAAAGAGATTGTAGAGTTAGGTAATATTAACCTAAATGCTATACCAGAGTTCGAAGAGGTTAAAGAACGTTATGACTTTTATAATGAGCAAATTACCGATCTTGTAGAAGCGAAAGAAAAACTAGAAGAGACTATTGCAGAGATTGATAAAGAAGTAAAAGAACGCTTCTTAACGACATTTGTTCAAGTAGCAGAAAATTTCAATAAAATATTTAAAGAATTGTTCAAAGGTGGTTATGCAGATATGACTTTAGAATCACCAAATGACATATTAAATACTGGAATAGTAATCGAAGCTTCACCTCCTGGTAAAAAACTTCAAAATCTTTCATTATTATCAGGTGGGGAGAAATCTTTAACAGCGATGAGTTTATTATTTGCGATATTACAAGTTAAAAATCCACCATTTGTAGTACTAGATGAGGTAGAAGCGGCACTAGATGAAGAAAATGTTAATAGATTTGCTAAATTCTTAAAAGTTTATTCAGAGAATAATCAGTTCTTAGTTATCACACACAGACGAGGAACTATGGAAGCTATGGATACTTTATATGGGGTAACAATGCAAGAAAAAGGTATTAGTTATATTTTAGAATTAGAGTTAAAAGATGTTATCGAGAACTTTCAAGAGGTAGTGGAGTAGATAAAAATTATAATTTATAATTCAAAGAATGAAGACACAGTTAAATTTAAACTGTGTCTTTTTCAATCATATAAAATAAATAGTAAATAATAATAGAATACCTATAAAAGCAGATATGTAACCAACTCTTTTAGAGATTTTTTCCATTTTTTCTTTTTCTTTAGGTATTTTTTCTATTCTTGTATATTCCTCTTCAGTCATGCCAGCGAGGATATTATAGCTTTTTTTATATATAAGCAGATAAGATGTAAAAAAGCAGACAAAAGAACATAGACAGCGAATTAGTATAGTTCCTATATGTTCAAATTTAGTATTATCTATGTATATACAGATAGGGATTACAGGAAGAGTAAATAATAATATAATGACAAAGTATTTTTTTCTACTCATTTAAACGATCTCCTTAAACATTTTATAAAGAGCAGCTAAATTATTTATATGATAAATTTTTAATAAATCCATACCATACATAAATTACAATAATTATTGCCAGCAATTCACTTAGATGAATTAAAATATTCAGAATAGAAAATTCAGCTAGTTGATAATAAATTCCTGTTTTTTGAAATGCTATCGCGCAAATCACTAATGGGAATGTAAAAGCAGAAAAGCTAGGATAGAATTTTCTTTTTAGCAGATATGGTAATTGAATTAAGACAAATATAAACAATAATATTGTAAGTGGTATTAAAACTGCTAAAATTATGTTGCTTTTTTGCGTTACTCCAATCATATAACTAGCTAGTAATAGTCCACCAGGTGCTGAAAATACAGTAATAGTAGGATAATCACCATCTTTATAATGTTTATATTTATAAACTCTATAAAGAACAAAAGGTAATAATACTAAATAGTTAATATAAGAAAAGTAGAAGTAAATTAATCCTAGTGTTTCTAAGTTGTAATTTATTGCTGTTACTGTCACAACAGCTGGCCCAACGAAGGTGATAAACCAAGTTGGATAGATATTGCTTATATGTTTTTCCTTTATTATAAAATTATAAATTGCATAACAAACAACAAGAAAATCTAGAATAATTCCAATTATCCAAAAGGGAACACTGTATGCACCGATAAATTTTTTCGAAAATGAACTTAAAAGCATAATACTCATTGGATAGGTTGCAAGAACCGTTGCAACTACAGGATTCTCCATTTCTTTTCTTAATTTGTCAAATCCTAACACAAATTTAATAGTTAAAAGTACAATTATTATCAAGGACAAAAGGCTAAATACTAACTGTAGTGAAGAAGAATATGGTTGTAATAGGTTTCCTAATGCAACAGAACCTAATGCTAAACCTGCAATTGGTGTAGGTAAATTTTTAATTATATTCATAAATAACTCCTAATTTTTATTCTACTTTTATTGTATACAATTTCATGTAATAATTCAATAATTTTTCTGTTGACATTTCATACAAAATAATTTACAATAAGAAACAAGTGTTACCTATAGATGGAGGTTTGAATATGGCACCAAAATTTAAATTTACTAAAGAAGAGGTCTTGACTGTAACTATAGACTTTATAAGAGAAAATGGAATAGAAGCATTAACTGCAAGAGAGTTAGCTAAAAAATTGGAGTCATCTACTAAAGTAATATTTAGTTTGTTCTCTAATATGAAAAATTTAGAAGATGAAGCAAAGTTTGTTGCAGAAAATATTTTTTCAGAAAAAGTTAATTTAGCTTTAAAAGATGATAGTCCATTTAAACGATTAGGAGTAGAGTATATATTATTTTCAAAAAATGAACCTAAATTATTTCAATGGTTATTTATGAGAAAAGGTATAGAAGTAGAAAGTTTTAAAGATTTTCTTCCAATGCGAGACTATGAATATAAATCAGTAATTGAGTCTATAGATAAAGAGTATAAAATTTCAATAGAAAATTCAAAAAAATTTTATGAGCACTTATTTATATATAGTCATGGTATTGCAACATTAACAGTTACGGGAATATATAATTTTACACAGTCTGAAATTATTGAGTACATGAAAGAAGTAGCTAAAAGTTTAATAGTACAATATTTAAGGGAGATTGATTAAATGATTACAGCAAAAAATATTAAGAAAAAATATAATGATCAAGAAGTTTTAAGGGGAATAGATTTAAAAATTGATAAAAATGAATTTGTTGTTATACTTGGGGCTTCAGGTTCAGGGAAATCTACATTATTAAATATTTTATCTGGTTTAGAAAAGTCAGATTCAGGAGAAGTTGTATATGATAATGAGTCTATAAGTGATTACTCAGAAAAACAATTAACAAAGTTTCGTAAAGACAAAATAGGATTTGTTTTCCAACAATATTATTTATTAAATAATTTAACAGTAGAACAAAATGTTAAAGTAGGAGCTAATTTAGCAAATAATAAAGAGTATGTTGATATTATAAAGGAATTAGGTTTAGAAGATAAATTAAGTAAATATCCTAATGAGTTATCTGGAGGAGAGCAACAGCGTGTTTCAATTGCGAGAGCATTAGCTAAGAAGCCAACTGTACTATTTTTAGATGAACCAACAGGAGCTTTAGATGAGGCGACTGGAAGAAAAATATTAGAGTACTTATTAAAACTAAAAGATAAATCAAACTTTACAATGATAATGGTAACTCATAATGAGAATATTGCTGAACTTTCAAATAAGATAATTCATGTAGGTAGTGGTAGAGTAACTTCTATTGAAGAAAACCGTACACCTAAATCTGTAGAAGAGATAGGGTGGTAAATATATGCTAGTACAGTTAAAAGATTTAAGAAAAGCAATTGCAGTAGTGATAGTAAGTTTTTGTGCGGTATTTATAACTACACTTTTTTCTAACTTATATTTAGATTTGAAAGGCCTAGATATTACGGGATTTAATATAATGCAGAAAAAGTTTTATGATGCTCAGCTTATTGTTTCTAAATTTGTAGTTATTATAACAGGAGCTGTCTTATCAATAAGTGCAGCCGTAATGTTAATATTCTATATAAAACAATTTATTGATGATTCTAAACATAAAATTGGAATATTAAAAGCTCAAGGTTATAGTAATAACTTTATAGCATCTAAGTTTTCTATTTTTGGATTTTTAGTATTTTTAGGTTCATTATTAGGGTATAGTAGTTCGCATTTATTTATGCCGAAATTTTATGAGAGTAGAAATACTGATAATATATTATCTGAACTTACAATGAACTTTCATCCTAAGCTTTTATTAATAATGGTTATATTACCATCACTATTGTTTTTAGTAATATCAATTGTGTATGTGCTGTTTAATTTAAATGTACCAACGATTAACTTACTTAAACAAATAAATTCAACAAATAAAACAATTAGAAAAAGAAGATTTAGACAATATAAAAACTTTTTTAAAGAATTAAGAGCAACAGTATTATTTAGTAATAAAACCCTATTATTCTTTGTTATTTTTGCTGCATTATCATTTTCTTCAATGATTCAAATGGCATTTGGTATGAGAGATTTTGTTGATGGAACAATAAGAATTATGATGATGATAATAGGTGTGATATTATCGTTATCAATATTATTAATTTCATTAGAAGTGATTGCTAGTAGTAATAAAAAAAATATATCTATTTTAAATATTATGGGCTTTTCAAAAAGTGAATGTTCAAAAATAGTATTATCAGGTTATAGAGTAGTAGCATACATAGGTTTTGCTGTAGGAACAGTTTATCAGTATTTTTTAATAAGAACATTACTAAAAGTTTTATCTAAAAAATTAGATAGCGAAACAACATATAACTTTGATTTAATTTCAGTAATTGGTAGTTTTATAGCATTTGTATTAATATATGAAATCTTTATTTTATACTATAGTAATAAGATAAAAGGTTTAAATGTTAAAAAAATTATGATGGAATAAAAATAACAACTCCTTGTATATTTATACAGGGAGTTGTTTTAGGAGTAGTTATTTAGCTAATCCTTCAGCAATTTTATCTAAGTTCCATTTCATCATGTTGTAGTAGCTATCTCCGTTTTGTCCTGGTTCAGCGATAGAATCAGTGAAGATTTTTTCGAAGATTGGAATGTTAGTATCTTTTGATACAGTTTGCATTGGACGTTCGTCAACACTACTTTCTACGAATAGAGAAGGTACTTTAGTTTTACGTAATTTTTCAACTAGAGTTTTGATTTGATCTGGAGTTCCTTCTTCTTCAGTATTGATTTCCCAAATGTAAGCAGAAGGTACATTGTATGCTTTAGAGAAGTATTTGAAGCATCCTTCACTAGTTACGATAGTTTTTTTCTCTTTAGGAATGTTGTTGAATTTATCTTTAGCTTCTTTATCTAATTTAGAAAGTTTTTCTAAATAAGTTTTAAGATTTGCTTCGTAGAAATCTTTGTTTTTTGGATCTTTAGCTTCTAATTGTTTAGCAATGTTTTTAGCGTAGATCATACCATTTTCAAGATTTAACCAAGCATGAGGGTCTTCTTTACCTTTTTCATTTTGACCTTCAAGGTAGATTACATCAACACCTTCACTAACAGCATAGTAATCTTTATTTTCTTCTTTTTTAGCATTTTGAACTAATTTTGTAAACCAAGCGTTCCCACCAGTTTCTAAGTTAATACCATTGTAGAAGATAAGATTAGCTTCTGATGTTTTCTTAACATCATCAGGAAGCGGTTCGTATTCATGTGGATCTTGTCCAACAGGTACGATACTGTGTAAATCAATTTTATCACCAGCGATATTTTTTGTAATATCAGCGATAATAGAGTTTGTAGCTACTACTTTTAATTTTGTAGCTTCATTAGACCCTGAATTTTGTTTAGCGCTAGAACATGCGAAAAGTCCAACTGCTAGAGTAAAAATAAGGGCTAGAAAACTTAATTTTTTAAAACCTAATTTTTTCATATTATAGGCCTCCTTTATTATTTATAATTGTAAAACAAAAAATAAAATAGATTTACATAATTAATGATAATCAGTATCAGTCGAATACCCACAATAACACCCTTAAATAAACTAATTTTGGAAGTATTTTAAATTATAATAAGTTTATTTAAAGGGGATATTATATTAAATTAATGTATTCTATTTCAGTTTTTGCTGATTATTACCCTAGTTATTATTTTTTATGTTTAACAAAGCGTTGTTTCGGTGCAATAAAGAAACTTATTGCAAAAACAATAGCTGATGTTAAAACAATGCTAGATCCAGCAGCGATATTAAATGAATATCCTAAGAATAACCCTAATACTGAGCAACCAGCTCCGATAGCTGATGATAAGAAAATCATAGTTTTTAAGCTGTTTGCATATAAATATGCTGTGGCTGCTGGCGTAATTAACATAGCAACGATTAGGATAGTACCAACACTTTGCATAGCTGTAACAGATACTAAAGTTAAAAGTATCATAAGTAAATAGTGATAGAAATTAACTTTCATTCCCATTGCTTTTGCCAATAATTCATCAAATGAAGTTAGTAATAATTCTTTGTAGAATAGTTTTATTACGAGTAACACGAAAATAGCAACTCCAATTGTAATATACATGTCTAAGTCTTGAACAGCTAAAATATTACCGAACAAGATGTGGAATAAGTCTGTAGAACTTTTTGCAACACCAATTAGAATAACTCCTAGCGCTAAGAATGAACTGAATGTTATACCTATTGCTGTATCACTTTTAATAATTGAATTACCTTTGATAAAAGTAATAATGATTGATGCCATTAGTCCAAAAACGATTGCACCTATAAAGAAGTCAATTCCAAGAATAAACGAAACAGCTACGCCTGGAAGTACTGCGTGAGAGATTGCATCTCCCATAAGTGACATACCTCTAAGTACTATAAAACATCCTACAGCACCTGCAACTATCCCAATAACAATGGCAGTAATAAGTGCGTTTTGTAAGAAATGAAAACTATAAAGTCCATCAATAAACTCTTTAATCATTATTTTCACCTCCAGTAAAGAATAAGTCAGTGCCATAAGCTGTAGTTAGATTAACTCTTGTGAAAGTTGATTCGGTATCACCAAATGCAATAACTTCTTTATTAAGTAATAGAACGCTATCAAAATAAGAATGAACTTTTCTTAAGTCATGGTGAACAATTAATATTGTATGTCCTTTATCACGTAAATCTCTTAAAGTTTCCATAATTATCTCTTCACTAACAGAATCTATTCCAACAAATGGTTCATCTAAGAATATGTATTTTGCCTCTTGAACTAGGCATCGAGCTATTAATACACGTTGAAATTGGCCACCAGATAATTCACTAATTTGGCGATTAGAGAATTTCTCTAATCCAACTAGTTTTAATGCATCATCAACTTTTTGCCAATCTGATTTTTTTAATTTTTTAAGGATTCCAATTTTCGAATATAATCCAAGAGAAACACATTCTCTCACTTTTATTGGAAAATTATAATCTATATTTATTTTTTGTTCCACATAGGCAACATTATCAAGATTATCCTTTGCAACCTTATCATCAATTTTTGAAATACCAGTAGAAGGTATTATATTCAAAACGGCTTTTATTAAAGTAGATTTTCCTGCTCCATTTGGTCCTATAATACCAGTAATACCAGGTCCTTTAATTTCTAAATTAATATTAGAAAGGGCAGGAGTTTGGTTATAAGTAACATTTAAATTTTCTATCTTTATCATACTTGTCCCCTCTCGTTTTATTTTGTGTTTATACATTAAAGTTTACCGTAGGAAAGAAAATAAGTCAAGCAAATTTTGTTGTATTCAGAAAAAAAATATGAAGAAATCTAAGAAACTACAGAAAAACAGTAACTATCTATAGGAAATGGGAATATTTCAGAAAATAAAAAAACCTACCTTACAAAAAATATTGTAAGGTAGAAATAAGGGAGTAAATATGAAAAGTCTTTATTATAAGCTAGGGAGACTTATAATAAAAGAACATATGAAGTAATATAATATTACTTCATATATAAGTATATCAGAAGTATATACAAAAAACAAGAGGAAAATACAATATTTTTTGGAATAGCCTCGTTTTATTTTGGTAAAATATTAATAAAACTCGATTTATATAAAAAGATTAAAATTTTGATAATAATATATTTATAAATTTGTAGTTTAACTATAAGTAATACTATTATTATAGTAAAAATAGGAAGTACTATGTTTACTGTAAAGATGTAAATATCTTGTTTATATATATACATTAAAAAAGTCCTAATTAAATATTAAAAAAAAATTAATGTAATATTAAGTTAAGTGTTATTAGAGGAAAATGCCTTAATATAAAAAAATTTTGAGATAATATATATAAAAGAAGGGGGAAGTTTTTGTATGTAAATTGATTTTATAGATTTATTAGAATTACAAGTGTTTGTTTTGAAAATACAAAATAAAAAAGAAGTTAGTTTTTAATGCTAACTTCTTTTTTATAATTTATTTTACTTCAAATTTTTCTCGAACAATTTTAGCTACTTGTTCACAATATTTATCAGTAAGTTCATCGCTACTTGCTTCGACCATTACTCGAATCAGATTTTCAGTACCAGAGGCGCGTAATAAAATACGGCCATTACCTTTTAATTCTGTTTCTACTTTTTCACATTCAGCTAAAATGTCAGCATCTTCCATAGCAGATTTTTTATCTATTACTTTAATGTTTACTAATTTTTGTGGATATATACTAACTTCACCAGCTAGTTCTTCTAGTGATTTACCAGAAGTTTTGATGATATCAGTAAGTTTCACTGCTGTAAGTATACCATCACCAGTTGTTGCATAGTTCATAAGAATTATATGACCTGATTGTTCTCCACCAAGAGAGTAGTCGTTATTTCTCATTTCTTCAACAACATATCTATCTCCAACAGCTGTTTTTACTGATTGTAATCCATTTTCTTCTATTGCTTTATAGAAACCTATATTACTCATTACAGTAGATACTACCATGTTATCTTTCAATTCACCTTGTTCTTTAAGGTGTTTAGCAAGAATAAACATTATTTTATCTCCATCTACAATATTTCCTTTTGAATCGACAGCTAGAACTCTATCACCATCACCATCAAAGGCAAAACCTACATCTACGTTATTTTCTTTTACGAAATTTGCAATAGTGTCTATTTTAGTTGAACCAACGTTATCATTAATATTAATACCGTTTGGCTTGCATCCTATAGTTTCAATGTCAGCTTCTAAATCACCAAAGATAAATGGGGCTACTCCAGTTGTAGCACCGTTAGCACAATCTAAAGCAATTTTTATCCCAGATAGATCTCCAGAAATTGATTGTTTTATATGTTGAACATATTTTTGCGTTAGTTCATTTCCACTATATAATTTTCCAATTTTTTCAAAACTAGCATTTTTAATTTTATCAGTGTTATCTATTAAATGTTCAATTTCTAATTCTTGATCATCAGTAAGTTTGAATCCATCAGGTCCAAAAATTTTTATTCCGTTATCTTGATAAGGATTGTGAGAAGCAGAAATCATTATTCCACTATCAGTTTCAATAGTCTTTGTAAGATATGCAATAGCAGGAGTAGGGATTGTTCCTACTGTCATAACATTAACACCAGTGCTAGTTAATCCAGCTGTTAATGCTTGTTCAATCATATCACATGAAATTCTTGTATCTCTACCTATTATTACTTTTGGATGTTCTTTTTTTTCAGTAAGTAATTTACCAAGAGCTTTACCTACTTTAAAACTCAAATCGGCAGTAAGTGATTCTCCTGCGATACCACGTATACCGTCTGTTCCAAAATATTTTCTCATAAAAAAATGACTCCTTAATTTATAATCTATATGAATATTACTATATATAATGAAATAAGTCAAGGTTTTGGGTAAGATTAACATATTTACTAAGTAATTTATATCTTGAATTTTCTTGATTTAAAATTATAAAGATTAAATAAATTTACATAATTAGATACAAAAAGGATATATAAATAGGTAATAATTGTAAACCAATATAGTTAAGTGAGATGTAGTTGCTAAAAAATGTTACAAAAAAATAAACTACTGAAATCATTAAGATTACAGTAATTTATTTTTAGAATTTATTGAATATTATTTGTTGAGTTTATCGATATCCTCTAAAACTTTTTTAGCTTCATCTTTGTTATTTTTAGAATATACCTTCTTATTGTATATTATAGCACTTATAGAAATCATGTGTGCAGATACAGGTGCTGCTAAGAATAAGAACCCGATTGCTAAGAAAAATTTAAATTCAAATACGTGTAAGTATCTATAGAAATAAACGAATCCAGCAATAAGAATCAATTCAACTGCAAAAGAACCTGTAATACCAGCAGCATGAATTTTTGTTATTTCATCTGGTAATCGTACAAACCCGATTACTGTTGCAAGCATAGCTATAATAGAAACTAAAATTAGGAGTATAATAATAATGTCTAAAATACTATTTAGTATCATCACTGAATACCTCCTTTTTAGCTAAGAATCTAGCTGTAACTACTGTACCAACTAGGCATATAATAGTAATAATAAGAATCAGAGAGATGTACGAAAAAGTTTTATAGTACATGCTAACTAAAACTATTAAGCATATAAGAGGCATAGCAAGAAGGTCACTTGCTATTAGTTTATCGAAAATACTAGGTTTTTTTACAATATAAAATAGTAAAAAACATATCATAGCAATACTAGCAAAAATTCCTAGTAAAATTGAATATTCTATAATTTTATCCATTTAAATCAACCTCCAGTATTGCTTTTTCAAAACTGTTTTTGATACCTTCAATTTCTCCAGCTACATCTTCAGTATCAAGACAATGAATATGAAGAATTTTATTATCGTATCCAACATTTACTGTTAGAGTTCCAGGAGTTAAAGTAATCATATTGGCTAGTAATGTAATTTGCCAATCTTTTGTTACTTCTAAAGGATATTCAAAAATAACAGGATTTACATCAAGATTTTTTTTGAACATTAATTTTAGAACATTTATATCAGCTTTTAATAATTCAACTAAAAACATTAAGATTAGTTTTATCCATTTATAAACATAAATGTAATAAAGTTGCTCACCGAGAATATTTTTAGCAAAAGTTTTTCTAAATATGAATAGTAGTACCATTCCCCAGAAGAATCCAACTGCAAAATATTCTGAATTGTAGTTTCCTGAAAAGAACATCCATATTACTCCAACTAATATATTAATTAAAAATTGTAGTGCCATAATTATGCTCCTTTCTTAAGTACTAAATCTATGTAATGTTGAGGATTTAGCACCATTTGTATACCTTTATCGAAGAAACTATCTAATAGGTTAGTACTTACTCCGATAATAAGTGCGATTGCTACGATAGCTATAAGAGGAATTTGTACACCTTTTGGAAGAGGTTTTAAAATTAGACTCTTATTGATATTATCATAAAAGATATTTAAGAAAATTCTAATTAAAGAATAGAAAACAACTAATCCTGATAGGGCAACTAGAGTTGCTATAAAAATATTGTTGTTTGCAACTAATCCTCTAATAATTAGTGCTTTACCGTAGAAGCCACTGAATGGAGGTACACCTGCTAGCGAAAGAACAACAATAAAATATGTCCAAGCAAGAAGAGGATATTTATTTATCAGTCCGCATTTTTTAATATATTTAACACCACTAACATAGATAATTAAACCAACTATAATAAATAATGCAGCTTTAAGAAGTATATCGTTAACTGCGTAGAATAATGCTCCTTTAACGCCATAAGTATTTAATGTTGCTGTTCCGCATACCATAACTCCAAGTGATATTACAATATTAAAGATAACAATTTGTTTTAGATCTCGTTGATAGATAGCACCAAGACAACCAGCTACTATAGATATTGCACCGAGTATTAATATATATGATTTAATAAAACTTGATTCATAATAGAATAATCCATATGTTCTAATTATTGAATATAGTCCAACTTTAGTAAGCAATGCTCCAAATATTATTGAGATTGCTATTGGAGGCGCAGCATATGATCTATTCATCCATGTAAATAGAGGGAATAAAGCACCTTTCATACAGAACACAAATATCATTACTGCACCAACAAGGTATAATCCACGTCGATCTGCCATTGATGAGATTGTTTGTGAGATGTATGCCATATTTAAACTACCGACAATTGTGTAAAGATATCCAATGCTAATAACAAATAAACTACCAGCAAATACATTCATTAGTACATAACTTATTGAAGATTTAAGTTGTTCTTTATTAATACCTACTAAAAGAAGTAAGTACGATGACATAAGTAAAATTTCATAGAAAACGAAAAGGTTGAATATATCACCTGTAGTAAATGCTCCGTTAATTCCGACCATGATTAATAAAAATCCAGGATAGAAGAAACTAAGTTCACGTACTTTGTCAATTGTTTTAAATGAATATATTAATGTTGCAAGAAATACTATAGATGAAGTAGTAACTAAAACACTATTCAATCCATCTAGGGTTAATGTAATACCAAATGGGCTTGCCCAGTTCCCCATCTCTAGTATTAATATTTTATGTTTTTCCACCATATAAATATTATATACTGAAAAAGTTAAAACTAGTAGGGTAGCTAACGTAGTTAGTAAACGTTGCATTGCTACTCTTTTTCTAAATAATACAGTAATTGCAGCAAATAGAAGGGGTATAAAAATAGGTATAACAGGTAAATTACTATGCATTTGTTCTCTCCTCCTTCATATTATCTACATCTTCAAGATCAATTACATTATCGCTTCCTTTTAGTTTGTAGTTAGCGATGTAAATTGAAATCAATAAACAAGTTACTGCGAATCCGATTACGATTGCAGTAAGAATAAGTGCTGCCGGTATAGGATCTATATAATTTTTCCCTAATTCTGAAATGATAGGTATATCCCCATCATATAAACCACCTGCGATTAAAATTATTAGGTTTGCAGCATGTCCAAAAAGTCCAACACCTATAATTATTCGCATCATACTCTTAGAAAGCATTAGATAAACACCAAATCCAACAAGAATACCGCATAAGATAATCATATAAAATTCCATTATTTACCATCCTTTCCGAAAGCTAAAATAACTGACATTAATACACCAACTACTACAAAATAAACTCCTAAATCGAAGATTGCAGCTGTGTGTAATTCCATTTCTCCCATTATAGGAACATGAATATGAGTGAAGTGATGTTTAAAGAAATTTTTTCCAACCACAACACCACTAAATGCTGTTCCTATAGAGAAAAGTAATCCAATAGCTGTGACGTATACATAGTTAATAGGAAGCAGTTTAGTAACTTTATCTATTCCATATGTAAACATTGATAGAGCTAATGCCATTGTACAAAGTAGTCCGCCAACGAAACCACCACCTGGAAGGAAGTGACCACCAAAGTATAAACTAAGTGAAAGTAGAAATATACATCCTGAGATTATTGCAGATAATGATTTTAAGATTACATCATTAGTTTTCATCTTTTGGCCCCCCTCTTTTAATAATTTTGAACATCGCATAAATAATTAGTGCTACCATAGTCATAACCGTGATTTCGAATAGGGTATCAAATCCCCTGAAATCGACGATAATAACATTTACTATGTTTCCACCACCCGAATCGACAACATTGTCGAAATAGAACTGACTAATTTCTGATGGGTTTTTATATGCATATGATACTAATCCTACGATAATAAAGCTGATACCTGTTAATGTAGCGATTATTGCATTTGTAAGTTTAAATTGATATTTTTCTACTTGTTTTGTTTTATCAGTTAATAGTATAAAAGCTATTAAGAATATTATAGTAGAAATTGATTCTATAACGAATTGTGTCATTGCTAAATCGGGAGCTCTAAATGTCACATATAAAGCAGTCATCATAAATCCAACTCCTGAAGATAGGATTATAAGAACTAAACGATTGTAGACAGTTGTAAGAGCAACGCAACAAATTACTATACATAATCCAATGAAAATGTTCATATAATGAATTGTAGAGAAATTATTGATTAACATTGGTCTTCCGATTGCAAAGTAACCACCAATAATAGTTGCAGAAAGTACTAAGAAGATATAGCTCATATTTCTTCTTAGTTGGTTGGTGATAAATGTATTATGTAAGAATCCACTAAATTTATGTAATAAAATACCACCATTGTCATAAGCTCCATGAATAGAGATGATTGAAGGTTTTAGTGAGTAGATACCATTTTCACTAGCGAATACTTTATAAATACCGAAGCTGGCAATTATCACGAAAACAGAAGTAAGTAGTTCACTTGATAAGAAGCTATTGTGATGAACATGCGTTATTACTTCATTATTTGTAATTTTAACAGCTAAAGCAGCTTGTTGAGCTGGAATTACTACGTAGTCTTTTATAAATGTATTAATTAAGACAAATCCTACAAGTATAATCGGTGAAATAAAAATTCCATTACTAGGAAGATGTATTTTTTTCTCTCCAAGAACTTCTGAATTGAAAGTACCTAAGAAAGGTTTGAATGCTAATATTAATGAATATACTGCAGTCCCTAAAGCTCCTATAACAACGGCTATTACAATAACCATGTATAGCATGCTAGATTGTGTTAATCCATATACTACTGTTAAGAAATACTCTTTAGAATAGAATCCACTTAAAGGAGGAATTCCAGCCATTGAGAACCCAGCTATTACACTAAGTATAAAACTCAGTGGCATAAAACTTTTAATTCCTCGTAATTTTTCAATATCTCTACTATGGAATGAATGATCGATAATACCTGTAATCATAAACAAGCAAGCTTTAAATGCAGCGTGATTTATTATATGGAAGCAAACTGCATAAAATGCAAATGTATAGATATAGTGATTATCATTGTATAAGCCAAGATTAGCAACACCAATCATAAGTGTCATCATACCTAGTTGACTTATTGTAGAATATGCTAAAATACCTTTTAAATCTTTTAAGAAAATTGCAGATATAGAACCTATTAGCATAGTGATTGTTCCAAAAATGATTAAAATATTTCCGAAAGTAGTAGAAAATGAAAATACAATTCCTATTCTTAATAGTAGGTAAATACCTGCTTTAACCATTGTTGCTGAGTGTAAGTAACTACTGATTGGTGTTGGAGCAGCCATTGCATCAGGTAACCAAATATGGAATGGAAACTGAGCAGATTTTGTAAATGCACCAAATAATATTAAAATCATTGCAATCATATATTTACTATTATATCCGTGATTTTTTGTGAATTCTATAATTTCACTAACATTAAAACTACCAGTAATGTTATTTAGAATGAAAATTCCTGCTAACATTAACACACCACCAGATACAGTAATAATTAATGATTTTAGGGCACCTCTTCTTGAAGCATCATTTTCATGCCAATAACTAATTAGAAGAAATGAAGAAACAGAAGTCATTTCCCAAAACATGTACATACTAAGCATATTATCAGATAAAACTACACCTAACATAGCAGACATAAATATTAGTAAGAATATGTAGAATTTATGTAATTTTTCATCTGTAATACTCATATAGTAACAAGAATATAGAATTACTAAAGTACCAATTCCTGTAATTAGTAATGAGAAAAGGAGTGATAAACCATCTAAATTTAGATTTATATCGAGCCCTGCATTAGAAACAAATGCTAGTTTTTTATAGATTGTTCCACCCGAATAGATATTCTTAATATTTGAAACAAAATACCCAAACAGGATTAATGGAACAATTATAACAAATTTCCCAGTATGTATGCTTTTAAAGTTTTTCCTTAAGAAAGGCACAAAAAACATTGCAATTACTGGTAAAAAGACAGCTAATTGTAACATAAAAAAACCTCTTTCTAAATTATTTTATTTATAACATTAATTATATACCAAAATTGATTAAAATACTATTAATATTCAAGTTTTATATAATTATTTTTCAATAAAATTAATTTGTAATTACAAGATAATATTACTAACTCAAAAGAAAACGCTGAAAATAAGTATTAATTTTAAAGTTAAAATAGCTGATAATTTTTTATTTTTTAAAAGAAGAAAACATATGGAAAACAGAGTGTTAATATGAAAGTCTATGAAAAACAATTAAAGATAAGTCGTTGTTGTCAGAATATTCGCCGAAAAATAAAGATAATTATTTTTTTAATATCCCTTGTTTAAGAAGAAAAAAAAAGGTATAATAAAGTTATTAATATATTTACAGGGGGACTAACTGATGTCGCACAAACAAACACCACATATTAAGCCGAACGGAGTAGAAATCGCAGAAACGATTTTATTGCCGGGAGATCCGCTTAGAGCTAAATTTATTGCTGAAACATTTTTGGAAGATGCAGTATGTTTTAATGAAGTGCGTGGTATGCTTGGATATACTGGAACATATAAGGGTAAAAAGATTTCTGTAATGGGAACAGGTATGGGACCAGCTAGTATAGGTATTTATTCTTACGAATTAATTCACACTTTTGGAGTTAAGAACTTAATTAGAATCGGAACTTGTGGAGCTTTACAACCTGAAGTGAAATTATATGATGTAATCTTAGGAATGGGTTCTTCAACAAACTCAAACTATATGCACCAATATAATATTCCAGGAAACTATAGTTTAACAGCTTCGTTTGATTTATTATTAAAAGCATACAATAAAGCTCAAGAAATGGGGCAAGATGTTCACGTTGGGAATATTTTATGTAGTGAAATTTTCTATAACGCTGATGAAAAAGCTATGGAAAACTGGATTAAAATGGGAGTTTTAGCAGTTGAAATGGAAAGTACAGCACTATATGCAAATGCAACAGCTGCTGGGGTTAATGCTCTTACAATTTTAACAGTAAGTGATTCTCTAGTAACAGGGGAAGAAACTACTCCTGAAGAAAGACAAACAGCATTCACAAAAATGATGGAAATTGCTTTAGGTTTAGCATAAAATTAAAATAAGAGGTAATATGATATGAGTAACTATCAAGATTTATATGAAAAATGGTTAAACAGTTCAGCTTTAACTGAAGAAGAAAAACTTCAATTAAAAAACGTAGCTGACGATGAAGTTGAAAAGGAAGACAGGTTCTACAAAGAACTAGAGTTCGGAACAGCAGGACTACGTGGTAAAGTAGGAATGGGTTCTAATAGAATGAATAGATTCATTATCGCTCGTGCAACAAAAGCGTTGGCGCAAACTATTATTGATAATGGATTACAAGAAAAAGGAATCGCTATTGCGCATGATCCACGTCTTTTCTCAAAAGAATTTGCTAAATTAGCAGCGTTAGTAATGGCTAGTAATGGAGTTAAAGCATACTTATTTGAAGATTTACGTCCAACTCCAGAATTATCATTTGCAGTTCGTTACTTAGGAACAGCTAGCGGTATTAATATTACTGCAAGTCACAATCCTAAAGAATATAACGGGTACAAAGTATACTGGCAAGAAGGATCTCAAATTAAATCTGATATAAGTGATAAAGTTTTAGAGTATATCAACTCAATGGATATTTTTGAGGAGTATGTAACATTAACTGAAGAAGAAGCACAAGAAAAAGGATTGTTAGTTTACATTGGTCAAGAAATCGATGAAGAATTCTATAGAGAATCATTAAACTGTGCAATTAACGATGAAAATATTGATAAAAATATTTCAGTAGTTTATACACCACTAAATGGAGCAGGATACAAAGCTGTAACAACAGTTCTTGCACGTCGTGGATTTGAAAATGTACATGTTGTTGAAGAACAAAAAGATCCAGATGGAACATTCCCAACAATTGAATATCCAAACCCAGAAGATACAGCGGCATTCGAATATAGTGAAAAATTAGCTAAAAAAGTTAATGCAGATGTACTTATCGCAACTGACCCTGACTGTGACCGTCTAGCTGTAGAAGTAGTTCACAATGGTGAAGTAGTTTCTCTAAACGGTAACCAAGCTGGAGCAGTGCTAGTTCAATATGTTATTGAAAATCTTGCTAAACAAAATAAACTTCCTAAAAACCCAGTATTAGTTAAATCTATCGTAACTTCTAAAATGGTTGAACCACTTTGTAAAGAATATGGAGTAGAAGTAATCGATGTTCTAACTGGATTTAAAAACATCTGTGCATTACCAAATGAATGGGATATTACAGGTGAAAAAAACTATGTAATGGGATATGAAGAAAGTATTGGATACAATGTCGGTACATTTCTACGTGACAAAGATGGTGTAACTATCGCTATGTTATTAGTAGAAGCTGCAGCATTCTACAAAACACAAGGTAAAACATTAGTAGATGTACTTGATGGATTCTATGAAAAATATGGTTACTATTTAGATAAAACTATCTCAATAGTTTTAGAAGGAGCAGCAGGCGCTCAAAGAATTAAACGTATGATGGAAAAATATCGTGAAATCTTTGCTCGTGAAATCGCAGGAAGTGAAGTAGTAGCTATTACTGACTACTTAGTACAAAAAGAAAAAACTGTAGAAACTGGTGAGGAAAAAGATATCGAGATTGAAAAAACTGATGCAGTTAAATTCAGTTATTCAGATGAATCTTGGTATACTTTACGTCCAAGTGGAACAGAACCAAAAGTAAAACTTTATGTGTATGTTAAAGATGCAGATAAAGAAGTAGCAAAAGAAAAATTAGTTAAATTTGAAGAAAAAGTATTAGAATTACTTTACTCAATCGATTAATAAAATAGTAAAAAAGGAAGTGAGAAATAATCTCGCTTCCTTTTTTTCTATTTATTATAATATTTTAGATATTCTTTACAGAATTGTCTAGCTGTTAGTTTTCCACTTTGTCTATCTGCGTAAGAAGAGCTAACAAATTTTGAAATTTCATCAGTATATTCAACTTTAGGTAAAGGTTTCTCAAGTACAGTATCTTTGTTAATCGCGAAAGTTGAAAAACAAATACCTACTAAACGAGTATGTCTTGTTTCATGGTTAAACGCACTTAGTTCGGCAAAAATTTCAACACTTCTAGTACCAACTCGAGAAATATAACTATCAATAATTAATGCTTCGTGTCTATGTACAACATCTAAAAATTGATATGTGTCAATACTTGCAGTAAAGAAGGGTAGGTGTGTATATCTACGTATTACTAAACCTTGTACATCGTCAAGCCAGTATAGAGTTTGTCCGCCGAATAATGTGTCATGTCTGTTCATATGGTTAGGATAAATAGTATGGAAGTTTTCAATCCTAGTATCTTTATAATTCATAACTTCTTGCATGAAAAAGTTCTCCTTAAAATTTAATTTTACTAATATCTAATATAAAAATAGAATACATATGTAATTGTAACATAAAAATACAATTTTATTAAGAAGATTGTTTATAATAATAGAAAAAAGATACCCATATATTTATATAAAAAATAGTGTAGCATAACCTTTACATTTTGTTTAAAAGTATATTATAATAAAATAAAATACAAATGAGGTGAAGAACAATGAAATATGAAACTATGTTAGAACGTTTTTTAGGATATGTTAATTTCAAATCAAGATCTAATGCTGCTAGTGCGACAATTCCGTCTACTCCAGAGCAAAAAGATTTCTTACGTATGTTAAAAGGGCAATTAGAAGAACTAAATCTTAGTGATATAGTTCTTAATGAAGAAAATTGGTTTTTAACTGCAACATTACCAGCTAATACTGATAAACCCTATGACAGAATAGGTTTTATTTCCCATGTTGATACAGCTGACTTTAATGTTGAAGGTATTAATCCACAAGTTATAGAAAATTATGATGGAGAAGATATTGTTTTAAATAAAGATTTAAATATCGTAATGACGAAAGAAGAGTTTCCTAATTTAAATAATTATAAAGGTCTTACTTTAATTACAACAGATGGAACTACTTTATTAGGTGCTGATGATAAGGCAGGAATTACAGAAATAGTTGAGGCTATTAAATATTTAAGTGAGCATCCTGAAATAGAGCATGGAGATATTCGTATTGCTTTTGGACCTGATGAAGAGATTGGGCGTGGAGCTGATCATTTTGATGCAAAAGGCTTTGCTACAGACTATGCATATACAATGGATGGTGGAGTTCTAGGAGAACTTCAATATGAAAGTTTCAATGCTGCGCAAATTACCTATAAAATTACTGGTGTAAGTGTACACCCTGGTACAGCAAAAGGTAAAATGAAAAATGCTAATATGATTGCTGCTGAATTAGCTTCATTATTCCCGGAAAAAGAAGTTCCTGAACATACTGAAGAGTATGAAGGATTCTACTTACTACATAATATGCAAGCTAGAATAGAAGAAGCTGAAATGGTTTATATTATTCGTGATCATGATAAAGAAAAATTCTTGGCTCGTAAAAAATTTGCTGAAGAAGTTGCAACTAAAATTAATGAAAAATATGGGAATGTAGTAGAATATGAATTATATGATCAATATTATAATATGGGTGATGTAATTAAAGAAGATAAACGCTGCGTTGATGTGGCTGAACAAGCTATCAAAAATGTTGGTGTAACACCATTAATTATTCCAATACGTGGAGGAACTGATGGTTCTAAAATTTCTTACATGGGAATACCAACTCCTAATATTTTTGTCGGTGGAGAGAACTTCCATGGGCAATATGAATTCAGTTGCTTAGAACATATGAAAAAAGCAGCCGATACAATAGTGGAGATAGCTAAACTAGCAAAAAAGTAGAAAAAATCACACCTTGGTGTCAAAGATAATAGGTGTGAATGATAGATTATAATCATGGAATATCAATATAAAAGGAATTTTTGATATTATATTAAATTGATAAAGAAATGATTTAAAAGCAAGATTTGAAATGAATCTTGCTTTTTTTTATCATATGAATACTTAAATATATTAAGGTATTTTGAAATTTGAAAAAATTGATAAAAAATCATGCAATAGCCCTAAATATATGGTACAATAGTAATGTATATTAACTAAAAAATTGAAAGAGAGGATGGTTGTAAGATGACGAAAAAAACATTTTATGTTACAACGCCTATTTATTACCCAAGTGGTAACTTACACATAGGGCATGCATACACAACTGTGGCTTGTGATGCTTTAACTAGATATAAAAAATTAAGTGGATATGATACGTTCTTTTTAACAGGAACAGATGAACATGGTCAAAAAATTCAACAAAAAGCGCAAGAAAAAGGTATTTCAGAACAAGCTTATGTTGATGAAATGATTAAGGATATCAAAAAATTATGGAAAGCTATGGACATAGACTATAGCAAGTTTATTCGTACTACAGATGGTTATCATGAAAAAGCCGTGGCTGAAATTTTTGATAGACTAGTAGAAAAAGGGGATATTTATCTTGGAGAATACAAAGGTTGGTATTCTATAAGTGACGAAGAATATTTTACAGAAACACAACTTCAAGAAGTTTTCCGCGATGAAGAAGGGAATATGATTGGTGGTATTGCGCCAAGCGGAAATGAAGTTAAGTTAGTAAGTGAAGAGTGTTACTTCTTCAAAATGAGCAAGTATGCTGATAGATTAGTAAAATATTATGACGAACATCCTGAGTTTATTCTGCCTGAAAGTCGAAAAAATGAGATGCTTAACAATTTCATTAAACCAGGTTTAGAAGATTTAGCTGTTACTCGTACAACTTTTGATTGGGGAGTAAAAGTAAAATCTAATCCTAAACACGTTGTATATGTTTGGATTGATGCATTAGTTAACTACATCACTGCATTAGGATATGCAACTGGTGAAAGTGAAGAATTATTTAATAAATACTGGCCGGCAGATGTTCAAGTAGTAGGTAAGGAAATTGTACGTTTCCACGTGATTTACTGGCCGATACTACTTATGGCATTAGATTTACCACTACCTAAGAAAATTTTCGCTCATGGTTGGCTACTTATGAAGGACGGTAAAATGAGTAAATCTAAAGGTAATGTAGTAGATCCATATATGCTAATAGAGCGTTATGGATTGGATTCAGCGCGTTATTACTTATTACGTGAAGTTCCATTTGGTCAAGATGGAATTTTCACACCTGAAAGCTTTATAGATAGAATCAACTCTGATTTATCAAATGATTTAGGAAATTTATTAAACAGAACTATTTCAATGATTAATAAGTATTGCGGAGGAGTAATTCCGAAATTTGTTGAACCAACTACTGAATTCGATAAAGAATTAATAGATTTATCTAAAGAAATCATTGCTGAATACGAAGAATATATGGAGAATATGCAATTTTCTAAAGCTTTAGAATCAGTATGGAAATTTATTTCTAGAACAAATAAATATATTGATCAAACTACACCATGGATTTTAGCTAAAGATGAAGCAAATCAATCAGAATTAGATAAAGTAATGAATTACTTAGCTGAGAGTTTAAGAATTGCAACAATTCTAATAGCGCCTGCTTTGACAAAAGCACCTGCGGAAATTGCTAAACAATTAGGAGTTAAAGAGGAATTACTTGTATTTGAATCTGCTAAAACATTTGGAGTATTTGATGGGACTGTTAAAGTTGTAGAAAAACCAACTCCAGTTTTCCCAAGATTTGACAAAGAAGTTGAGGTTGAATATATTAAAGAACAAATGTCACCTAAAGCTCTTGCGAATTTAGAAACTGAATCTAAAGAAGAAAAAGAAGATACATATGTTGAACTTGCTGAGGAAATTACTATTGATAAGTTCTTCGAAACTTCTTTAAGAGTTGCACAAGTTTTAGAATGTGAAAAAGTTAAGAAAAGTTCTAAGTTATTAAAATTCAAACTTGATTTGGGTAATCACCAAAGACAAATTGTTTCCGGTATTGCTAAATATTATGATCCAACGGAATTAATTGGTAAAAAAGTTGCTGTAGTAGCTAACTTAAAACCAGTAAAATTATGCGGAGAGTTAAGTGAAGGAATGATTTTATCAGCTGAGAAAGATGGTATTTTACGTGTAGTAGAAATCAATGCTGATATTCCTAACGGAGCAGAAATTAGATAATAATTTAAAGGGAATGTGGCGAAATACTGCATTCTCTTTTAAATTATATAATAAATCCACCTGAAAATGATTTCAGGTGGATTTATTTAATTACCTAGTTGTTCGTTGATTATTTTGAGAATTAGTGTTAGTTTTATTATCGTTATTAATATTTTTTGATTTTGGTGTTTCTCTATTAACTTCGATTACACGAATTGGATTAACTGGTACAAATGATCCGTCTGAAACATGATAGATAAGTCTGTTTTTATTAATACCAATACCGTTAATGTTTAGTTGTGCTCCATTACCAAAAGTAACACGAACTTTACTTACTGATTCATCAGAGTAGACGTTTTGTGTAGCTAAGAATTTAATTGCTACAGGTCTAGAAATGAAGTCTTCTAGTTGATCATCTTTTTTATCAATAGTAACGAATTTCTCATTTGCTGTAATAAATTGCCCTTGTAATTTACCAGATGAAATTTGGTACATCAAATATCCTGCAGGTGATACTATTTTGTTTACTGTTAATTTTGTTCCAGGTTCGATAACATCTCCTTGATCAGACCAACTTGCAGATTTAAAGGCGTGAATCTTTTTAGAAACTGTAACTTCACGATTTACGTCAAATGAATATGATGTAAATGTTCCTGCTAATTTAGCAGAAATTTCTTCATCTTGTGCATCTGAATCAATACGAGCAGCTTCAGCTTTTTCTTGAGCGGCAAGGATCTTAGCTTTTTCTTCAGCTTCCTTTTGTTTTTTCATTTCTTCAGTTGTATCAACAGCTGTAGTATTTGTCTCGCCGAAACTAACATAGTGTTCTTTAGCAGAAGAAATAAATTTTAGTGTTATAAGAAAACAAATAGAAAGTAAAAGAGCTAAAATAACTGAGGTTGCAATTTTCACCTTTATATTTTTTGAAACATTTTGTATCTTATCGTAGTTTTCCACTTCTTTTCTAAATATATGTTTAGAAATGAAAGCTGAAATACTTAATAAAGAAACTACAAATACATTTTTTATTTTGTTATCGATGTATTTGATTTTTAAAGCTGTTTCATCCTCATTTACAACTTCTTTTTTAATACTATGTATTTCTTTTTTTAATCCATCTAATTTGTGTTCAATCTCAAGATTTTTTTGGATCTTTTCAATAATTTTCTTTTCTGATGTGATATCTTTTAGAATAATTTGTTTTTGTGATTCTAAGCTGCTTAGTCTTTTTTCTTCAAGAGTAATATTTTCCTTATCTTCTTTTCTGTATTTTAAAGTAGAAATTGCAAGTTTTTTCTCTTCAATTTTATCTTCTAGAGAAAGTAGTGAGTTTTGTAAAGAAAGAAGAGTATTTTCATGTTCTCTAATCTCATTTTCTTTTTTCAAGAATTCAATTTTCTTTTTCTCTTCAAGAATTTTGAATTCTTTTTCTTTTCTTCTATATTCTCTTTTTCTTTTTTCTGCCTGTTCTTTTTCAATACGTTGGCGTTCAAGCTCTTTTTCACGAGCGATACGTTCTTTTTCAAGGCGTTCTTGTTCACGTTTTTCAGCTTTTTCTTTTTCAATACGTTGGCGTTCAAGCTCTTTTTCACGAGCGATACGTTCTTTTTCAAGGCGTTCTTGTTCACGTTTTTCAGCTTTTTCTTTTTCAATGCGTTGACGTTCAAGCTCTTTTTCACGAGCGATGCGTTCTTTTTCAAGACGCTCTTGTTCACGTTTTTCAGCTTTTTCTTTTTCAATACGCTGACGTTCCAGCTCTTTTTCACGAGCAATACGTTCTTTTTCTAGTCTTTCTCTTTCAGCTCGAGCCAATTCATTTTTTTTGCGAGCTTCTTCAATTTTTCTTTGCTCTTCTTCAAATTTTTTACGAGCTTGTTCTAATTCTTTTGCTTGTTTTTTTAATTCTTGTTCTTTTAATTTAACTTCTTCTTCTTTTAATCGAAGTTCTTTTTCTAAAGTAGTTTCATCGATTTCACTATTTTTATTACTACTATCAGTAGTGGCATATTCAGAACTTTTTAAATTAAAATTTTTAACTTGTTGTTTAATTCTACCAAAGAAAGATTTTGAAGTATCTTTTTCTAGAGTTGGATCGGTAGTTTCTTTTTCCACTACTAAATCTTTTTGTTCTTTTGACATAAAAATAATCCTTTCACACACTATTCTTCTCTATTATATCAAA
This sequence comes from uncultured Gemella sp., assembly GCA_963525505.1. Lineage (GTDB taxonomy): Bacteria > Bacillota > Bacilli > Staphylococcales > Gemellaceae > Gemella. The sequence continues at coordinate 6,858 of CAURKK010000002.1, read as the reverse complement.
AATTATTATAAAATTATATATATAATACTTAAAATTGCATTAAATTATATAAATAACTTTTATATGTAATTGAAATGTGTTATCATTAAGTGTAGATAGTTTTATCAATATATTATATTATAAAGAGGTAATAATTATGAAGAAAACAATTAGCTTTAAGGGTACTCCAGTTACTATTGAAGATAAATTAAATGTAGGAGAAATATTTCCTAATTTTAGAGCTGTTACTAAAACATTATCTGAATTTGAATTAGTAGATTGCAAAGGAAAAAATGTGATAATTAATACATTTCCATCAATAGACACTGGTATTTGTGCCTTGCAGACTATTAAATTTAATAAAGAAGTAGGTACTTTGAATGATACGGTAGTGGTTACTGTTTCTAAAGATTTACCTTTTGCACTTGGCAGATTTTGTGCAGACAAAGAAATCAATAATGCAATTACTGTATCAGATTATAAGTATCGTGATTTTGAAAATAATAATGGTCTTTTAATTGAAGAGTTGGGATTATTAGCGCGCGCTGTTTTTGTTCTTGATAAAGAAGGTGTTATTCGATATAAAGAAGTTCTACAAGAAATCGGTGAAGAACCTAATTATGAAGATGCTCTTCAAGAATTGAAAAAGCTATAGTGAGGCAATAAATGACAGAATTAAAATATATAAATAGAGACGAAAATAAAAATTTACAAATTAAGGATCTAATAACATTAGGACTTTATACAATTTTATTAATTCTTGTAATGGCTGTGGGAATAGGAATTTCTACAATTGTAACAGCGGTCGTATTTGGTGGGAAAGTTTATTTTGCGACATACACTTCAATTACATCAGCGTTTGTTTGTGGAAGTGTGTATAGTTTAATTTTTAATAAAATTAATAAAAATATGGCTATCTTTATAATGATTGCAATTATAGGGGTTTTTCTGGCTATTTCTGGGCATTCGGTGGTAGGAGGAGTTGTCATGATTGCTTCTGCAGTTTTAGCTGAAATTGCTTTCAGATATGGTAATGAGTATCTATCATATTTATTTTTCAATTTAGGAACTATTGGGATTATTTTACCAATGTTCTTTATGAAAGATGAATATGTGAGACATCTTCAAAATAGAAATTATTCTGAGGAAAAAATTAATTTAGTTATGAGTACTACTGATTTGAAGACATTTGTTTTTATAGTAATATTTACGATATTATTTTCAATAATTGGAACTTATTTAGGTAGAAAGTTATATTTCAAGAATTTTAATAAAGCAGGATTATAGTATGTTAAAGTTAGATATTAGAACAAAAATCTTTATACTATTAATTGCTAATGTATTGATGTTCAAGATGATGACAGTTAATATTCACTTATTAGTTGCACTTTGCTTTTCACTATATTTAGGCATAAGTTCTAATTTGAAAAGAATGGCTAGATTTTTTGGGATATACTTATTTTTTACAGCGTATGAAGTGTTTTTTGCTCATACTGTAACTCTACAGGTTGTAGATAGTTTCTTACTACTAACAGGATTAATGTTTAAAACTTTGTACTTTCCACTGTGTGCTGGTATGGCATTAGTCAGTAGTTCAAAAGTATCTGAATTGATTTGTTTTTTAAGAAGCATAAAATTACCGAAAAAAATGATAATTGTCCTAGCTGTTTTATATAGGTTTTTTCCAGTATTACTGACAGACTATAAATTAATAAAAAATTCATTGAAAATGAAAGGGATTGGAGTAAGTAGGGGATATTACTTACTTCATCCATTTAAATTTTTCGAATATATTTTTGTGCCTTATGTAATAATAAGTACCAATATTGCAAATGAACTTTCTGTTTCTTGTTTGTGTAGAGGTATTGATAATGACGAAAAACCTAGCAGTTATATTGAATTGAAGTTTAACAAAATAGATTATTTAGTTATGATCTTTTTGATTATTGCTTTTTGTTATATTATGTTTTTGAGGTGATAAATTGATAACATTTAAAAATTTTAACTACAAATATATTGAATCGAAACAACTAAACATCGAAAATTTGTCACTTGAAATTAATAAGGGAGAATGTATTCTATTTACTGGAGCAAGTGGTTGTGGGAAAACTACAATTATGAGAGTTTTAAATGGATTAGCACCTGAATTTTTTGATGGTGGGTTCAGTGGTGAACTGAAAGTTGCTCACTTAAGTATTGGAGATAAGTTAAAAGATTTCTCAAAAGTTGTCGGTAGCGTTTTTCAAAATCCAAAGAATCAATTTTTTAATCTGGATTCTACGAGTGAACTTGCCTTTAGTATGGAAAACTATGGTTTTTCTAGAGAAGATATAAAAAAAAGAATTGATGAAGTAATTTCGAATTTTTCTGCAGAGTATTTACTTGAAAGAAATATCTTAGAATTAAGTGGAGGAGAAAAACAAAAATTAGCTTTTATGGCGAGTATGATGCTAGATGCTGATATATATGTTCTTGATGAGATAACTAGTAATTTGGACTTAAAGTCTATAAAACTAATTTCCTCTATCATAGAAACATTAAAAAAACAAGGGAAAACCATTGTAGTAGCCGAGCATAGAATATATTATCTAAAAGATTTAGTCGATAGAATGTATATTATTAAAGATGGGAAACTTGTGCATGAAGTTACAAAAGAAAAATTATCAGATTTTGATAGTAGAAGCTGTAAAACACGACAAATTGATCTAACTAAAGTTGAATTAGGAAAAAGAGAAAAAAGGATTTTTAAAGAAGATTATTTAAGTATTGAACAATTAGATTATAAAGTACATACTCATGAGGTTTCTTTAAAAAATGAGAGTTTTGATTCTTCAAAAATTTATTCTATTATTGGGGATAATGGATGTGGAAAGACTACTTTTGCTAATGCACTTTGTGGCTTACACAAATCTAAGAACAAGGTATGTTTGAATGGAAAATATCAAACTAAAAAAGACTTAGTAAAAAATGCTTTTCAAGTCATGCAAGACGTTAACTATCAACTTTTTACTAACCAAGTAGAAAAAGAAATTAAATTAGGAAGTAAGAACCTAGAGCTTTTTGATGAAGTAGTCGATAGACTTAACATTAGAAGGTTTTTAAATAGACATCCTAATACATTATCAGGTGGTGAAAAACAGAGGGTTGCAATAGCCTCAGCATTATTGTCAGATAAGAAAGTATTGATTTTTGATGAACCTACAAGTGGTTTAGACTTTGTCAATATGATAGAGTTAAGTCGTTTAATAGAAAAAATAGCTGAACAAGATGTAGTAATTTTCATAATTACACATGATTATGAATTCTTATGTCAAATTTCTGATGAAGTATTATATTTCGATAAGCAAGGTATAAAAGAAAGAATTGAAGTAAACGAAAAAAATAAAAATAAGATACTAGAAATAATGAGTTAATATACTTTGTATATTAGCTCATTGATTTTGTTTTTAAACTCAAATAATTTGTCTAATTGTTTTTATCATGATAAAATATATTAGTTATAGAAAAAAATAGGGCAAGGAGGGAATTTATGTCATATGCTTCAGATATGAAAAAAGAGCTAACATTAATTGAGATAACAAAAGATAGAGAATTTTTATCGGAATTATCAGCTCTTATTAAAATGAATGGTGTATTAAATATATCGAATGGAAGACTTAGTTTAAGTTTTCAAACTGAAAATGCATCAATTGCACGAAGAATGTTTTCATTAATTAAATTTTTCTATGATGTTCATGTTAATATTTCAGTCAGAAAAAAATTAAAATTAAAGAAAAATAATGTATATATTTGCCGTTTAGAACAAAATGTAAAAGAAATCTTAACAGATTTATACATTTTAAACGATAATTATACCATGAGAATAGATATAGCTAATGAACTTGTTGATACTGATGAAAAAAAGAGAGCATACTTGCGTGGTGCGTTTTTAGCTGGAGGTTCAATAAATAACCCTCGTACTTCTAGTTATCATATGGAAATTTTTTCATCATACGAAGAGCATAATAAAGAGTTAAATGAACTTTTAAATAGCTACAAATTGAATGCTAGAAGTCTTGAAAGAAAAAAAGGATTTATTGTTTATATTAAAGAATCTGAAAAAATAGCAGAGTTTATTAATCTAGTGGGTGCTTTTCAAGCATTATTCCAATTTGAAGATGAAAGAATTGTCCGCGATATAAATAATTCAGTAAATAGAATGCAAAACTGTGATATGGCGAATATGAATAAGACAGTTAATGCTTCAGCAAAACAAGTTGAGGATATCAATATAATAGAGGAAAGAATAGGCTTAGATAATATTGATGAGAAATTAAGGGTTGTAGCTGAGGCAAGGTTGAAATATCCAGAGTATCCATTGAAGGAAATTGCTGAAATGATAGAAGATGGTAACTTATCTAAATCTGGTTTAAATCATAGATTTAGGAAAATAGCTAAAATAGCAAAAGAATTAAAAGAAGGCACTTATCAAGCTAAATAAAAAGAGTGAGGAAAACTAAATGAGTAAATGGGATGAACAAATATTAGTAGTAAATAGAAAAGAATTATTCAATAATGAAGAAAATCACTTTTATGGATTTATTGAGAAAAATGATGATAAAACAAAAGAAATTATAAATACTTTTGAATCATACGAAGTAAAACGACGAGGAGACATGGAAGAAGATCCTAGTTTTAAACAATTAATAGGTTATGTGCTATTAAAGGATATAAATACAAATGAAGTTTTGGTTTACAAGCGCCTAGTAGGTGGAGGAGAGGCTAGACTTCATGGGAAAGCATCAGTAGGTATAGGAGGTCACATGAATGAAATTGAAGAAAAAACAATTTTTGAAATGCTGAAAATCAATGCTGCTCGTGAATTAAATGAAGAAGTAGGAGTTTCAGAAGAAGAAGCTTTAGAGAATCTACAGTTTATCGGATTGATAAACGATGATGAAACAGAAGTTGGTCAAGTTCATATAGGTGTAGTATATGAATGTAAAGTTGATAAAAACAATGTAGAAGTGAAAGAAGATGATACTTTAGTTATTAAGTGGATGTCTGGAGTTGAGGCTAAAAAAGAAGAAAATTATGAAACTTGGTCAGAGTTTTTAAAACCAATTTTTTAGATTTGAAAAGTGGTTGATCCAAAAGTCCTAAGTTTTAAAAAAAGTTTATAAGAGAACTTATAGGCACAGTGGTTTATTGATATCAAAATTCGCTTTATAACAACTTTTTAGATATCTAATAAATTATGCGGGGGTGACTTGAAAAAATCGATTTTTCTGAAATCATGATTTTGAGTCACTCCTTTTTTATATTGTGATAAAATCTAACGTAAAATTGAAAAAAAGTTTTAAAAAGTATAATATATGAATATATAATTTTTTAGAAAACCCATAGAACATTATTATATAAGTACAAAACGACGTTTGTAAGAAAATATAACATTAAAAGAGAGGATGATATTATGTTAAATATTAAAATGGACATGATACAAACAGTAGGTCTTGCTGTTGTTATTCTAATAATAGGTAGATTTTTGAGAAGGAAAGTTAAATTTTTTGAAACGTACTGTATACCTTCTCCTGTAATAGGAGGATTCCTATTCGCGATATTAAACTTGATTTTACGACAAACTAATTTAGTTATATTTCAGTTTGATAATACATTACAGAGTTTCTTTATGACATTATTCTTTACGAGTATTGGATTTAATGCGAGTTGGAGATTGTTGAAAATTGGTGGAAGAAAAGTTATTATGTTTTTAATAGTTTCAATAATCTTAGTTGTTTTACAAAATATTTTGGCTGTAGGTATTGGATATGCTACGGGCGTAGATCCACTAATTGCTTTATTAACAGGGTCAACAGCTATGACGGGAGGTCATGGTACAGCGGCAGCTATGGCGCCTATAGTAGAAGAGTTAGGTCATTCAGGAGCGAAAAGTGTTGCAATAGCTGCAGCAACTTTTGGATTAATTGCAGGATCAAGTTTGGGTGGACCGCTTGCTAATAAACTAATTAAAAATAAAAAATTAGAAGTTGTTGCAGAAGAAGTTGATAATGCGCAAGTGAAAAATGATGAGTTTTTATTTAATAATGATGTTAAAAAGTTAGATGGTGAAAGTTTTGCTAAAGCATTTTTCATGATTTTATTAGCGATGTTTATTGGTAGTTATGTTTCAACATTTTTAAATCACTTCCTGAAATTCCCAAGTTATATTGGTCCGATGATTGTGGCAGCTATTCTAAGAAATATCTCAGATCATACTACGAAATTTGATCTTCACTATGAAGAAGTGCACATTTTAGAAGATGTTTCGCTAAACTTATTTTTAGGTATGGCAATGATAAGCTTAAAATTATGGGAATTAAGTAATGTGGCAGGACAACTTGCGATATTATTACTTGCTCAAGCAGTATTAGCATGGATTTTCATCTATTTTGTAACATTTAAATTTATGGGTGGTAATTACGATGCAGCTGTATTATCAGCAGGACATACAGGATTCGGACTAGGTGCGACACCGAATGGTATAGCAAATATGCAGAGTGTATGTGACAAATATAAGCATTCTCATATAGCATTTTTTGTAATGCCAATAGTAGGAGCATTATTCATAGACTTCTTTAATGTCGCGATAATTAGTGGATTCTTCTCATTCTTGTCAAGATAAGATAAAAAGTTTGATTAATGGATTATTATCCTTAATCGAACTTTTTTATTTTTCATATAATAAGAGGAGAACATTTGAAAAAAGTTGACGCAAATCGTAAAGACACCTATTTACAAAGAGGGATAAAAATGGTATAATAAATCGAAATCATTTTGAATTGAAAAATTAAGGAGAAAATACATGAATAAAAAAAATATGTTTATTACTGGAGCGTGTGG
>CAURKK010000001.1:0-94373 GCA_963525505.1 uncultured Gemella sp. | reverse complement strand
AGAATTCTATAATCAAAAATTAGCTGAGTATGTAACATTAACAAAGAAAAATCCAATGTTAGCTAAGAATTCACGTTTGATTCGTCTCTATAATATTTGTCCAAAATATTATAATTCAATTGTATTCCCAGTCTATTATGCAATTTGGAAGTTCAAAAATGGCATTAAAGATGTAAATGCAGATGAATAAGATAATAGAGGAGAAAAATTAATTTATGATAAGCGTTATCGTACCCGTTTATAATGCAGAAGAATATTTAGAAGAATGTCTAGAAAGTATCAAAAATCAAACGTATACAAATATTGAAGTAATATTAGTCAATGATGGTTCGACAGATGGTTCAAAAGAGATTTGTGAACAATATTGTGAAAAAGATAATCGCTTTAAATTAGTCAATCAAGAAAACCAAGGGCAAAGTGTGGCGAGAAATTTGGGAGTAGCAGAATCTGTTGGACAATTTATTATGTTCGTAGATAGTGATGATGTTGTTAGAGAGAATATAGTAGAAGTATTATTATCTTATATGAAGGAAGATGTGGATTTAGTAGAATGTAATCTTGTTCGTAATCAAGAAGAATTAAAGATGAATAAAACGATTCGTGTTATTTTCGAAGGTAATTCAACTGAAGCTATTATGAACTGTATATCATTTAAAAAAGTGAAGTTTTGTCCAGTTACAAAACTATATAGAAGAGAAATTGTTGAAAAAGTTTCATTTTTAGAAGGATTCATTTATGAAGATGTTTATACTGGTATAAATTATTTAAGATATATCCGAAAAATGGTTGTCATTGATTATATTGGTTATTATTACCGTGTTCACCCAAATAGTACAATGACAAAATCTTTTAATGAAAAAGATTTAGATATTTTTTTTGTAGGCAATAAGCTAATAGATTCTTTTAAAGATGATGAAAATATGCTTCCGTATATTGGCTATTTTATGTTTTATATTGGTCATGGACACTATTTAAAAGATGGGATTAATAAGAAGAGTCCTTATGTTAATTTATATGAAGATTTTATTCGAAACGCTGCTTTTATAGCAAAGCAATCCAAGGAAGTTGTTCAAAAATATCGTTTATTGAGACTGTACTTATTTGCTCCAAGATATTATACAACTTTTACTCATCCTATTTATACAACTTTGCAAAAGAGATGGATTGCTACTAAAAAAGTAATGAATCATCTAAATGATAAATTGCATATAGGAAAAAATTAATAATTTTAATATGTAGTATAATGTAGGGAAATTATAAGAGGTGTCAGAATAAAAATGATTAGCATAATAGTTCCAGTTTATAATGTAGAAAATTATCTAGAAGAATGTTTAGATAGTATTAAAAATCAAACGTATACAGATATCGAAGTAATATTAGTTAACGATGGATCCACTAATGGTTCAAAAGAAATATGTGAACGATACTGTGAACAAGATAGTCGTTTTCATTTAATCAATCAATTAAATCAAGGGCAAAGTGTTGCGCGTAACAATGGAGTTGCTGCTTCTTCAGGTGAATTTATCACTTTTGTGGACAGCGATGATGTTGTTTCTTCAAAATATCTGGAGAATTTGTATGCTTACATGATTGAAGAAATTGATTTGATTGAATGTGAATATAGAGTTACAAGAACTGTTTTTGATAAATTAAAAGAACTAGAAAACCCTCAAATCGTATTTGAGGGAAACTCAGAAGAAGCTGTGATAAATTCTTGTAACTATGGATTAAGCTATTCTCCGGTATGCAAATTGTATAGAAGAAAATTGTTGGAAGACTTCCCTTTTACAACTGGTATGATTTATGAAGATGTTTATCATGGAGTAGGAATATTGAAGTTTATCCGAAAAATGGTGAAAATTGATTATGTAGGGTACTATTATCGAGAATATTCAGGAAGCACTATGCGTAGAGAATTTTCTAAGAAAAATTTGGATATTTTTACTAGTTCTGATAAATTAGTTGAATTGTTTGTTTCGGATGAAAAATTATTGCCCTATATTGGAAAGTTTTTAGTTCAAATTGTTACAACTCATCATAAAGATTATATAAGAAGGGATAACCCATACCAACAGGTTTATGAAGAAAAGTTGAGACAATATGTAGAAATTGTTAAAAAATCTCCAGAGGTTGCAAGTAGTAGTAAAATGATTAGAATGTATCAACTAGCCCCTAGTTTATATCTTCGATATACATTTCCAATTGTGAATCGAACATGGAGAAATCTTAATCGTATAATAGAATTGTTTAGAAAGAGAGATTAAAAGATTGAATGACGATAATGTAATTAGTATCATTGTACCAGTTTATAATGTTGAAGAATACCTAGAAGAATGTTTAGATAGTATCAAAAATCAAACTCATAAAGATATTGAAGTAATATTAGTCAACGATGGATCAACTGATGCTTCTAAAGATATCTGTGAAAAATATTGTCAAAGAGACATCCGTTTTCGCTTAATTAACCAAACGAATCAAGGGCAGAGTGTTGCTAGAAACCGAGGTATGCAAGAATCTACAGGTGAATTTATTACTTTTGTCGATAGTGATGATGTTATAAAAAGTGATATGTTACAACAATTAATGAGATATATGGATACAGGAATTGATATTGTAGAATGTGATTTTACAGAAGACAAAGAAATATATAATATAAAAAATAGACAGTTGAAAATTGAAGAATTTACTTCATCAGAGGCACTAAAAAAATGTTTCGATATGGAGATAAAGTGGAGTCCTGTAGCTAAATTGTACCGTCGAAAAATAGTAGAGGGGACTCCATTTTTAGAAAATTTAATTTATGAAGATTTATATTCAGGAATAGTTTCATTAAAGAATATAGAAAAAATGAGAAAAATTAACTATATCGGTTACTATTATCGAATTCATTCTAGAAGCACTATGAGAAGAAAATTTGATAGTAAAAATTTAGATCTATTTAAAATTGGGGATGCTTTATTAGAAAAATTTAGTGAGGATAAATTATTACCAGATATAGCTAAAGTACTCTTTTCAGTATGTATTGCTCATGTTGAATTATATAAAATTCGTCCTGGTCATCCTTATTTTAAGGAGTACGACGGGAATCTAAAAAAATATCTTGGAATTGCAAAAAAATCTTCAGAAGTTTTAAAAAGCAGTAAATTATTAAGATGGTATAATTTTTCTCCGAAATTATTTATTATAATTATATTTCCGCTGTATTTACATTATTTGGATATTCGTAATAAAATATACAAGGGATAATTTAGATAAGTATAATATTTTAAGAAAATTAAACAAGTAATAATATATTGTTATTGCAAATTCATCCTTAAAAAAGGAGGAAAGGAGAAAAGTTGAAATTAGAAAAGTTATTAAGTGTAATTGTGCCAGTTTATAATGTTGAAGAATATTTAGAAGAATGTTTAGATAGCATTAAAAAGCAAACATATAAGAATATAGAAGTAATATTAGTAAACGATGGTTCTACCGATAAATCGCAGGAAATTTGTGAACGATATTGTCAACAAGATCGCCGTTTTCATTTAATAAATCAAAAAAACAGAGGATTGAGCGCGGCACGTAATAGAGGAATTCAGGAATCAACAGCTGAATTTATTACTTTTGTCGATAGTGATGATGTAATTAAAGAAGATATGCTTGAACAACTAATGAAACCGATGACCTCAGAAAATATTGATATCGTAGAATGTTGGTATACTCATAATGAACAAGAATTAGAATTAGAAACAAAAGATAATATAGGAATAGTCTTTAGAGGAGATGCTAAAGGAGCGTTGGTTTCTCTTTGTAGTGATAATATTGTACGTTTAAATGCAGTTGCTAAACTGTTTAGAAGAAAATTAATTATCGGTTTTCCATTTTTAGAAGGTTTATTTTATGAAGATGTTTATGGTGGAATTGGAATTTTAAAACATATAAACAAAATGGTAAAAATTAATTATATAGGTTATTATTATCGTGTACGATCTGGTAGTATTATGAATCGAGAATTTAGCGAAAAAAATTTAGATTTGTTTACGATTTGTGATAAATTAGAACAATTATACGAGAATGATAAAGAAGCGCTAAGTTATATTTATCGTCGATTGTTTAATCTAGTATTGATGCACGTAATAGATTACCATATTTTTGAAGGTAATACCTATGAAGAGAAATATCGTAATTATTTAAATAAATATGCGAAAACTTCAAAAAAATCGTTTTTAATTCATGCCTATTTACTTTTCCCTAAACATATCGTTATTATTTCACGTATTCTTGGAGGATTGCAATGGCGTTGGCAGGAGTATGTAGTAAAAAAATTTCGAAAGGGGTAAATCAAGATGAAGTATTTTTTAAAAGAAACATATGAAAAAGCAAATCACGCTGGACCAAAAGCGAGAATGGATGCTGAAAAAATCATGTTAGATAGTGGTTACTTAGAGTATGTTTTAACAGAAAGTCAAAATTACAATCCTTTAACTAAAGATGATGTTATTATTCTTCAATTTCCATTGTTGTGGCAGTCGCTAAAGAAACAAATACGTATGAAATTTTTAAAGAAAAGAAATTTTAAAGTGTATTTACTTATTCATGATATTGAATCACTGAGAAATAAAAAAATTAAATCATTTTCTGATTTTAAATACTCTATTATTCATTTATTACAAAATAAAACAGTTTTAGAAAGAGTAGATAGTATCATAGCCCATAATGATAAGATGAAGTCCGAACTAGTAAAAATGGGAATTAATAAAGAAAAAATTGTTTCTTTAGAGATATTTGACTATTTAATTCCAAATTTTAACGAGGATAAAAATTATGATAAAGATAAAATTTTACTAGCTGGTAATTTTGATATACGCAAAACAAGGTATGCTCGTAATTTACCTGAAAAACCCGAGTTTGAAATTTATGGAATCAATTTTGAGTCTGAAAATCTTCCGAATAATGTTCATTATAAGGGAGCATTTACTCCTGATGAATTGCCTAATCACTTGCAAGGTGGGTTTGGTTTGGTATGGGATGGAGATAGTTCACATACTTGTAGTGGGATGTATGGGGAGTATTTGAAAATCAATAATCCTCATAAGGCGTCTTTATATTTAGCATCTGGATTCCCAATTATTGTATGGAGACAATCGGCTCTTGCTGATTTTGTAAGTAATAACAATTGCGGAATACTTGTAAATTCTTTACTTGAAATAGCAGAAACTTTAAAATCAATTTCAGAAGATGATTATCAAGAACTAGTAAAAAACAGCAAGAGAATTGGAGAAAAAATTCGACAAGGTTACTATCTAAAAACAGCTTTAGAAAAATGTGAAAGGGAATTATAAAATTGTGAAATTGCAAACAGTACAAGAAAAAATGACTCGGTATTGTCAGATTTTAAGACATTACGGACCTAAATTAACATTTGCCTACTATCTTACACAACAGTCTGATTCAAAATACTATGACTTTAGTAAAAAGGTTATTTTAGATTTTGTCCTAAAATTACGAAAAGAAGCTCAAATAGATGAATCGAGTAGTGAAAAAAAAGAATTTACAAGAGAATTCCCAAAAATTATTTGGACAATGTGGCAACAGGGAGAAGCACAAATGCCTGAAACGGTAAAAGCTTCTGTTAAAACAATAAAAGACTTCGCCAAAAGAAATGGTTGTGAATTTCATTTGTTAACGGACAAAAATCTTGAGCATTTTGTCAACATTCCAAAAGATATTACAGAAAAATATAAGAAAAAAGAATTGTCAGCCGCTCATTATTCCGATATTGTTCGTTTTAGTTTGTTATATCAATATGGGGGAATATGGATGGATGCAACATTATTTGTATCTCCATACGCCACAGTGGAAATGTTTGAAGGAGAGTTTTTTAGTTTGAAGCATCCACCTTTAGATACTAATAAAATGGAAAGAACAATTTGTGATTATAAATGGTCAGGTTTTTTCCTTGCAGGACAAAAAGGAGGATCTCATTTTAAACATATTCGAGATTTATATATTTACTATGTTCGTAAATATCCAATATTCATTCATTATTTAATTATGGATTACTTCATTTTTTCCGAATATGCTTCAAATCCTGAATTTAGATTATTAGTAGATAAATTACCTGTTTTAGAAACGGCTGAGAAAATGTGGTTTTTAAGAGAACATGCGGATAAACTTTTTGATGAAAATGAATGGGAAGAAGTGTTGAAAACAACTCCTATCATGAAAACAACTTATAAAATCAATGAGAAAGAGCTCATTCCAAATAGCTATCTGTATAAATTATATCAAGGAGAACTAAATGAATAGAGGAATTGTATGAAAAAAAGTAGAACAGATTATGCAACTTTAAATACAAGTATCGCGCTTGCAATCCAACCTTTCCAAGCACTTATTGGATTTGTAAGTCGGACAATATTTTTAAATATTCTTGGAGTAACCTATTTAGGTTTAAATAATTATTTATCTAGCTTAGTATCAATGTTATCTTTAGCTGAGTTGGGAATAGGTGGGGCTATGACCTATGCTTTATATGGACCACTGGCTAGAGAAGAGCATGCTAAGATTAATGCTTTTATGACTTTATTTAAGAAGTTATATAGGATGATCGGGATTGGTATTTTTATAATTGGAGTTATACTAGCATTGTTCCTACCTTATATAATTAAGGATTATCCGATTAATCGCGAAGTGTATTTAATATATTTTCTTTTTGTTTTTAACTCTGCTTCGAGTTACTTTTTCTCTTATAAAAGGACATTATTGTATGTAGATCAACGTAATTATGTTATGACTTCGATTGATTTTAGTCTTTATGTTCTTCGTATTCTACTACAGATTGTAGTCTTATTCTTTACTAAGAATTTCGTTATATATCTTTTAGTGGGTATATTCATGAATATCCTCGGTAATTTGATTATGTCTAGCATTGTTGATAGAATGTATGATTATTTGTTCAATGAAGAAGTTAGTTCTATTACTCAAGAAGAAAAATCGAAATTTATTAAAAATATAAAAGGTAATATTGTAGGGCGCATTGGAGAAACTATTGTTTTTCAAACTGATAGCCTTCTAATGGGGGCTTATATTAGTTTAACGGCTATAGGTTTATATGGGAATTATATTTTTGTACTTGGATTTTTATCCCTTTTAGTAAGTACAACTATTAATCCTGTTACAGCTTCAATAGGTAATTTAATTCATTCTGAAGATACTACACTATTAGCTAAACTAAACTTTATAAAAAAATTTCAGTTTATTGTCTTCAGTATGGTTTATCTTTTAAGTATGGGCTTCTTAATCTTTATTAATCCATTTATTACGATTTGGTTGGGTAAAGATTATCTATATAATACAGGAGTAGTGATACTTATAGTTGTTAATTTTTTCTTAGCAAATTATAGAAGGCCTGCGCTTATTTTAATATCAGTATATGGACTTAGTTATGAACAAAATAAGAAAACTTTAGTAGAAATTATACTAAATATTGTGTTTTCACTTTATTATCTAATAGTTTTAGATTTGGGTGTAGCTGGTATATTGTTAGGGACTGTTTGTTCAACGGTGCTGACATGTATATGGTATGAACCGTATAGTGCGTTTAAATATGGGATAAAATCTTCAGCAAAAGATTATTTCCAAACTATGTTTAAACACTTTACAGTATTTACGATAAGTATAATCTTTGTAATCTTATTAGAGGTATTTGTATTTTCTAAGCAAGATCTTATTATTACTATAGTGATTAAAATAATCCTGTATCTTGGATTGTTTAGTATATATATTTATCTATATAGAAATCATGAAGCGGGAAAATTAATTATACAAATGATTCGAAAAATATTGTTTTTAAAGAGATTAAGGAGAAAATAAATGAAAAGAGTATTAGTTTGTGGTCTAGTTCCCGATATAGGAGGATTAGAAAAGATTGTTGTAGATTTTTACAATAATATAAATTCTGATGATTTTGAATTTGAATTTTTAGTTCAAGGTCAAGAAAATGTTGAATTTAGCGATCATTTTAAGAAATTGTGTCGAAATCCAATAGTCGTTCATAGAATACCTAAGTTAAGACCTCATATTAAACAAGCATTAAAGGAATGGGATCATTTCTTTAAGGAGAATGCTCATCGATATGATATACTATGGTCAAATCAGAACGGATTAACGCATCTTGAATTTTTAAAGCTTGCTAAAAAATATGGTATCAAAAAAAGAATTGTCCATGGTCACTGTGCAACTGCTGATAAATTCTATCGTTTTATTCATCCCATAAATCGACTTTTTGTTGGGAAATATGCAACAGATTTTTGGGCGTGCGGCATAGAAGCGGCTAATCATTTTTATCATGGTAAGGAAAGAAAAAAAGCGCTAGTTATTAATAATGCGATTGAGGTAGAACAATTCTTATATAACGAAAATGTACGTGAAAAACTTAGAAAAGAATATAATATTCCAGAAAATTGCCTTGTGGTTGGGCAAGTATCACGTTTGTATGAAAAACAAAAAAATCAAAGCTTTTGTGTTAAAGTATTTTCTGAATTAGTAAAGAAAGAACCAAATTCAAGATTAGTGTTTATCGGACGTGGCGATACTACATTTTTAACAAATCTTGCTAAAGAATATAATGTTGAAGATAAGGTGATTTTCACTGGTTTAAAAAGTAATGTAGGAGAAATGCTAAATTTATTAGATGTATTTTTCTTCCCGTCTAATTTTGAGGGATTACCAATCGTTCTAGTAGAAGCCCAAGCCAATGGGTTACCTGTAGTAACAGCTAATCACTTGCCAGTTGCTAAAATATTAGAAAACTATGACAATACGTTGTCTTTAAAAGATGAGTGGAAGCTTTGGTCAGATAAGATTCTGTCTGTTAGAAAGGGGCGTATATTAGATAGAGAGCATGTATATAAGAAAATCAGTGAAAGTGGTTATGAGATAAAATCTTCTACTAGAGAGTTAGAAAGATTGTTTAAAATATAATGCATGTCTGTTTAAAGTGGGAAAATTAATAATTTATATAAGGTTGTATAATGTATTTAGAGAAGTTGTATTATTTCGCTAAAATATATTAAACAACCTTTTTCTTAAGAGTCAATTTTATATTATTTAATACCAACTCAATTATTATTTCTTATAGAAAAATAGGGGAACTTATGTTAATATTATTATGAGTTAAACAATTCTTTTTGATAAATAATTGTAATAAAAAACATATAGGAGATAATTTATGGGAAAAAATAATAATCAAAGATATAATAATAAAAGTAATGATTATAATTATGATGACTATCAAAATCAAAATTATAATGATATGAATTACGGTAATAATCAAAATTATAATAACTATCCTAATGATAATTATGAACAAAATAATTGGGATTATAATGAATATCCTAATCAAAATATGAATAATACATATCAAAATAATAATTATTATGATAATGATCAATACCAACAAAATAATCAAGACTACTATAATCAAAATTATAATAATCAAGAAGTTGAATATCAAGAGTATAAAGAACCTAAGAAAAGAACAGGATTAATATTTCTTGTTAGTTTCTTGATAATAGGATTATTAGCAATATCTGGTTACTTTGGCTATACAAAGTACTATTTGAATAGTAAAGCGGTAGTTGATTTAAATCAATATGAAATAGACTTCAAACCTTATGGAACGGATGGAGATGGTACAGCTTCTGCAGATATTAAGAAAATACCGATGGTAGATACTGAAGATTCTACAGTTACTAAATTTCTACAAGAGCCAACAATTACTTATAGTAAGTCTAATAACTTAAGAAATGGTGAAAAAGTGGAGGTTGTGATTAGTTTGAGTAGAACTTCAGCCGAGGCAAAAAAACTGGAATTAAAAGGGGAATTTAGACGCTCGTATACAGTTAGAGGATTAAATGAAAAATCAAAAGATAGTTTTAAAGATAGCACTTCTAAATCTAGTACTATTGTTTTAAGAGAAGATAGCTCAGTTAATACTAAAGAGCTTACGGATACTCAGGTAGGTGATTGGGCAAGAGCTATGTACATTAAAAATTATTCAAAAAATTCTTCAAGTTCTGATTTTATCTATGATGTATGGTTAGGTAGTGATCGTTTAGCGTATGTAAATCTAAAACGTAACGGGAATATTGTTGGAAAATATAGGGTAAACGCACGTGGTCAATTAGAACATCATGAAAATGGTAGTTGGTCTGTTGAAAGTAACACTTATACATCATAGAAGTATTACTTAAACTAAAATATTTTTTTATAAGATAAAATTTTCAATAAAGTAAAAAAACTGATAAGTAGAATATAGATAACGTATTCTATTTATTAGTTTTTTTGTAAATTTTTTCATAAAAAATTATAATTACTACTTGTAATTAATTATAATTAATGAGATAATAGAACATATAATGCAAATAGAGTAAGAGGAGATTTAAACTTATGACAAAGATTCTAGCTATTAACTCAGGAAGTTCATCTTTAAAATTTCAATTATTTGAAATGCCTGAAGAAAAAGTTATTACAAAAGGACTAGTTGAAAGAATCGGTATTGAAAACAGTGTATTCACTATTGAGTTCAACGGGGAAAAAAATAAAGAAACATTAGATATTCCTAACCACGATGTAGCGATTGAAATGTTACTTGAGAAATTAACTAAATTAGGTATAGTTAAAGATGTAAAAGAAATCGAAGGTGTTGGACACCGTGTTGTTCATGGTGGAGAATTCTACGATGCTTCTGTCCTAGTAAACGATGAAGAATTAGCTAAAGTTGATTCAATTGAAGACTTAGCGCCTTTACACAACCCAGCGAATATTAAAGGTGTTCGTTCATTCCAAAAAGAATTACCAGGAGTGCCTAACGTATTAACATTTGATACAGCATTCCACCAAAGTATGCCTAAATCTACATATATGTATGCAGTACCAAGAGAATTCTATGAAAAATATGGAGTTCGTAAATATGGTGCTCACGGAACTAGTCACAGATACATTGGAGAAAAAGTTGCTGAGATTTTAGGAAAAGATCCTAAAGAATTAAAAACTATTTCTTGTCACATTGGTAATGGTGCTTCAATTTGTGCAATCAAAAATGGTAAATCATTCGATACTTCAATGGGATTCACTCCATTATCAGGTTTAGTAATGGGAACAAGAACTGGTGATATCGATCCAGCTACTATCCCTTACATTGCCCAAAAAACTGGATTATCACTTGAAGAAATCGTTCGTATCTTCAATTTTGAATCAGGTCTTAAAGGTGTTTCTGCACTATCTTCAGACTTACGTGACGTAGAGGGTGCTAGAGGTACTAATCCACACTGTGCTGAAGCTATCGATGTATACATCAACCGTATTAAACAATATGTTGGTGCTTATGCAGCAGCAATGAACGGTGTAGATGCAATTGTATTTACAGCTGGTGTTGGTGAAAATGCTACATGGGTTCGTGAAGAAGTACTAGAAGGATTAACATTCTTAGGTGTACAAATTGATAAAGAGAAAAACAATGTACGCGGAAAAGTTGCGGAAATCTCAACAGCAGATTCTAAAGTTAAAGCTTTCGTAATTCCAACTGATGAAGAAGTTATGATCGCTAGAGATACTTATAACTTATCTAAATAATAATTAAGATTAAAGGGCTGGGGGTTCTCCAGTCCTTTTGCAATTTGAAAGGAAAATATGGTAGTAAATGACTTTAAAAATAAATTTAAGGGAGCTATCGATGTATTAAAAACTTTTAATGAAAATGGCTTTGAAGCCTATTTCGTTGGTGGATGTGTTAGGGATTATATCTTAAAAGATGAATTTTCAGATATTGATATAACTACTAATGCGCTTCCTGAACAAGTTAAGAAAATCTTTAAAAAAACGATTGATACGGGTATTCAACATGGTACGGTAACTATATTAGTGGGTGGAGAAAGTTATGAAGTGACTACTTTTAGAACTGAAGATGAGTATACTAATCATAGATCGCCAGAAAAAGTTGAATTTGTTAGTAATCTAAGAGAAGATCTTGATAGGCGGGATTTTACTATTAACGCGATGGCGATAGACTTTAACGGGATTTTATATGATTACCATAATGGTAAAGATGATTTAAATACTAAAGTGATAAAAACGGTTAATAACCCTAATGAAAGATTTTTTGAAGACGCATTAAGAATGTTGAGAGCATTTCGTTTTGCATCGAAATTAGGTTTTGAAATTGAATATGAAACACTAAATGCTATTAAAAGTAATGCAGAACTTATAAAATTTGTTTCAATTGAACGAATAGTAAATGAGTTTAGAAAACTTTTATTAGGAAAGGGAAATTTAAGAAGCTTGCAGTTAATGTTGGAAAGTGACTTAAATAAACATATTCCATTTTTAAATGAGATAAATATAGTTCAGGATTTATCAAAGTATTCTTTTTGCCAAAGTTTATATATTTTATCGAAAATTAATAACATTTCTCTAGATAAATTAAAGGAATTAAAATTATCAAATAAGGAAATTAAATTAGTAAATAAATACGAAAAAATTAATGAAGATTTTATTAATAATGTGCCATTAGAATGGATTTTATATCAGCATGGGTTAGATGATGTATTATTCATAAATGAATTTTTTGAATATGTAGATTCTATGCGCATTAAAGAGACTATATTACTTATTACTACATTTAATGATGTTAATATTAGTTCCCAAGAGATAATAAGTACAATTGGAAATCCTCCTGGTCCATGGATTAAAGAAATAACTTCAAAAATTGAAATGGAAATTCTAGCTAAAAGATTAAATAATAATAAGAGTGATATACTAGATTTTTTATCAAAATTAAGAGATAATAAATAAATTAATAACTTGAAAGTGAGGTGAGAGAATTATGAGTAAATTGTTTTGTGTAGTAGATATTGAATTAACCGAAGATAAAGAAATAATACAGTTTGCAGCAACAAAATTAGATGAAAATTTCAAAGAGATAACATCTATTAATTATTATATACAACCTAAAAAACAAGTATCACTTTTTGTTACTGAGTTAACGGGAATTAGTAATGAAATGTTAGCAGATAAAAAATATTTCGAAGATGTTGCGTTGGAATTGTATGAGTTTATAAAAGATGATATTCTTGTGTGTCATGGATTGCCTTCTGACTATGTAATTTTAAAGAAAAGGTTTCATGATGTAGGTATACCTTATAAAGCTAAATTGGCATTGGATACAGTAGAATTATCAAGACTATTTTTACCTTCTCAAGAAAGTTATAGATTATCAGATTTATCTAATTCTCTAAACCTATATTCAGGTAATAAGTATCATAATGCGTCCATTGATGTTAAAGTTACAGTGAAACTTTTGAAAGAGATAGCTAGAAAAATAGCAAGTTTAAATACTAATAATTATAAAAAAATTGAAGTTTTTTTAGAGAAGATAGATTTTAGTATGTATAAATTTGCTAGATTTTGTAGAGAAAATGTATCAACAAAAAATATAAATAAAGAAAACTTTATAACTTATCAAGGTATAGATTTTATCAAAGTTTCTTATTCAATAAATAATAATGATTATAAGAATAAGTATATTTTGTTTTCTTCTATAGATGAGGAGGATTATGCTAGTAATTTTGAAATATCAAACTATGTTATATTAAAGAAAAAAAGTGATTATGTCCCTTTAAATGTTTTCTCTTTATTCCCTAAAAAAGAAGATATTAATCTAGATAAATTATTAGTTAAACTATATGTCTGGATTTTAGAAACTAAGACAGGTGATTTCTCTGAATTGAATCTTTTATATCTTGAAAAAATGTATATTGAAAGTATAAGAAAAGGGATATCAATTAGTTCTAAGTCTTATTATTTCGATGAAAAAAACATAGCGGCGCATAATAGCGAGAATATTATTACGAATTATGATTCTATTGAATACTTGATAGAACATGATAGTTTTCAAAATTATACTTATGTATTTGAAAATAAAAAAATATTGGGTCGTGAATTAGATTCTAAGAATACTAAAGATTACTTTTATAAAAATGTAGTTATTGAATTGAATGTTGCAGTATCGAAAAATCTAAAAGATAAACACATAAAAATGTTGAGAAATAATATTGATGGTTTAGTGAAGTTTTTACATGAAATGTATATTTCAGAGAGTTTATTCTTATATAATGATAGTCTTAGTTTTATTCTACAGGATGTTGATGCGATTTTAGCGGATATGAAAGGTTATAAAGATAAGTTACCTATTTCGTACAAATTTATAAGAAAATTACGAAATGTTTTAACAAATTCTAAGAATGCGTATAAATTTGTTGTTCTTGATCAAGAAAACAGTCTGAAACTGACGGTGGTTGATGATAAAAAAGTGAAAACTTTGATTAACATAATTCATAGAAAAAAGCATAAGTATCTGAATTTAAAAACTAAATTGAATTATTTATACAGTAATGGAGATGAAGAGTTAATAAATTTCAAAAGTAATGGCTCTATATTGTATATATTTGAAAGTAACAAATACAAAGATATATACTTTAGTAAAAGAGAGAAAAAGAGTTATATAAAATATTATAATTTTTCAATCAAAGATAATTTTAATGAATTATATAGTGAAGTTTCTAAAAATAACCGTGTATGTTGTAGATGTTATGCAACTAAAGATATATTAGAGTATAGATACTACTTAAAGGATATTTTTGAAAACATTGTGATTTTTAGAGATTTAGAACATTAGATTAGAAAATAGTGACACATAATTAAAAAATTGTTAAATTTATGGTATAATATAGGTAGTTTTTATATATACTATGAATAATTCAATTATTGAATTTAATATTTATTAAAATTAGGAGGGACTTCAAGTTGAATATTAATAATTTAAAAGAACAACTAGGTCAAAAAGTAACTCTTGGGGCATGGATTGCTAACAAGAGAAGTAGTGGTAAAATTGCATTTTTCCAACTAAGATATGGAGCTGGCTTTATTCAAGCAATTGCTTTGAAGGAAGCTTTAGGTGAGGATAGATATCAACAATTACGCCACTTACCACAAGAAACTTCATTAAAGGTAACAGGATTAATTAAGGAAAATGACAGAGAACTTTCTGGAATTGAATTAGAGATTGAAGATTTTGAAGTTATCTCTGAAGCGGTTGATTATCCAATTACGCCAAAAGAACATGGGGTAGAATTTTTAGCTGATAATCGTCATATTTGGATTCGTTCAAAAAAACAACATGCTATTTTAACAATTAGAAATCAAATTATTAAATCAACGTACGATTTCTTTGAAAAAGAGGGATTCTTAAAAACAGATCCACCTATTTTAACATCTTCTGCACCAGAAGGAACTACTGAGTTATTTAATACTAAGTATTTTGAAGAAGAAGCTTATCTTTCTCAATCTGGTCAATTATATTTAGAAGCGACTGCAATGGCATTTGGTAAAGTATTTTCATTCGGTCCAACATTTAGAGCTGAAAAATCAAAAACTCGTCGTCACTTAATCGAATTCTGGATGATTGAAGCTGAGATGGCATTCTGTAATCATGATGAAAGTTTAGCTTTGCAAGAAGCTTTCGTAAATCACTTATTAACTGATGTGCTTGAAAAATGTCAAGAACAACTTAAAGTTCTTGGTCGTGACTTAGAAGCGTTAAATAATGCAAGAGGGGAATTCCCACGTATCAAGTATAAAGATGCCATTAAATTATTAAAAGATAACGGTTTTGATGATATCGAATATGGGGATGATTTTGGTTCACCACATGAAACATTTATCGCAAATAGTTACAATAAACCAGTATTTATTACGCACTGGCCTTTAGATATTAAACCATTTTATATGATCGAAGATCCTAATGAGCCGGGTGTGGTACTATGTGCAGATTTAATAGCTCCAGAGGGATATGGAGAAATTATTGGTGGTTCTCAACGTATTGATGATTACGATAAATTATTAGAAAATCTTAAGAAACATGATTTAAATCTTGATGCTTATGGATGGTATTTAGATTTACGTAAGTATGGTTCTGTTGAACATGCTGGATTTGGTTTAGGTTTAGAAAGAACTGTAGCATGGATAACAGGAAATGGACATGTTCGTGAAACAGTACCATTCCCACGTTTATTAAATAGATTAACACCTTAGGAGTTTAATATGATCAATATCAATATAAAGGGTCTTTTGGTTGATGCTGATTTTTTAATGAATTATACTAGTTATAACTTATCTGGAGAGGAAGCTATGTTTCTTCTCCAGGTAAGTTATTTGACAAAACAAGGAGTAATTCCATTTTCGTCAGAGATGGTAAAAGAATCATTAAAAATAGACGAAAAGGTAATTTTCTCTATGCTAGATAATTTGATTAATAAAGGATGCATTGAACTTTCGTCTGATAGTAAAGTTAGATTTCTTGTTTTTAATAGAAGTGATAATTATTATACTTTACGAGAATTATTAAAACTAGTGGAACGTGTTACTGGAAAAATTTTAACATCAAAAGAATTAGATATTGTTTCATCATGGTTTGAAAAAGAGTTTACAAAGCAACAAATTGATGAAGCGTTAACTTTATCAAAAAATATCAATTATGTTAATGGTATTTTAAATAATAAGGTTAGTAAATTAGAACAAACAGAAAGTGGAAGTAGTTTAGGTTATGACTGGTTTAACAAATAGACAAAAAAAGATAAAAGCAAAGAAAATTATGGATTACCTAGATAAGGTATTTCCAGATGTTGAATGTGAATTAGATTTTTCTAATAACTTAGAATTAATTATTGCTGTACTTTTATCTGCGCAGTGTAAAGACGAATATGTAAATAGAGCTACAATTGGGTTGTTTAATAACTATAAATCAATAGATGACTATGCAGATGCAAAAGTAGAAGACATTGAAAAATATATTCGGACATTAGGTCTCTACAAGGCTAAGTCTAAAAATATTGTTGGTATGGCTAATATGTTAAGAGATGTGTATAATTATAATATTCCACAAACTAGAGAAGAATTAGAAACTTTACCTGGAGTAGGCAGAAAAACAGCGAATGTTGTTTTATCTGTTGGATTTAATATACCAGCGATTGCTGTAGATACTCATGTTGAACGTGTAGCCAAGATGTTTGGATTAGCAGATAAAACAGATAGTCCGCTTCAAGTTGAAAAGGCGTTAATGTCGATTTTCCCCATGGAAAGTTGGGGGAAAATTCATCATCAATTAATTCACTTAGGACGTTATAAACTTCCAGCACGAGGAGAGAGAACTATTGATCCTGAATTAGAAAAATTATTAGTATTAAAATAAGAGGAGAGGTTATATGTTATTAATATTTATTATTACATGTTCTTTAATATTATTAGATCAACTTAGTAAAAATTTTATAGTTAATCATTTTATGTTGGGAGAAAGTAAGGAAATTATAGCGAATTTCTTTAGTATATCTTCACATAGAAATAGAGGGGCTGCTTGGGGGATTTTACAAGATAGTCGTATCTTTTTCTTAATAGTTACTATAATGTTTATAGCGGTATTATCTTACTATTTATTTAAGCAAAGAGAAACTTTAAATAGTTTTGATAAGGGAATATTTGGGTTGATATATGGAGGAGCAATCGGTAATTTTATTGATAGATTAACGAGACATGAAGTTGTAGATTTCCTAGATTTTAGAATATTTGGCTATGATTTTCCTATATTTAATTTAGCAGACTGTTTTATTTGTATAGGAGTGTTATTTTTACTGATTAAGATTTATAAAGAAGAATAAGAATATTTTAGAGAGTTGACTTTTTTGTTATACTCTCTTTTTGTCACAATAGTGTTAAATTATAATATTGAAAAGGAGTAAATAATGTATTATTGCACTTATAAATGCCCGCTCGGTTACATATATTTAGTTTCAGATGGAGAAAATCTCTGTGGTTGTTATTTGGAAGGACAAAAATATTTTCCTAACAACATGAATAAGTATCTTTTTAAAGAAGAATTGACTATATTTGTCAATGCGAAAAAATGGTTAGAAAGATATTTTAATGGTGAAAATACAATTGTTGAGAAAATCCCCTTAAAATTTAATGGGACTGAGTTTAGAAATGAAGTATGGAAAGTACTTGAAACAATTTCATACGGTGAAACAGTTACTTATAAGGAAATTTCAGAAATAATAGCGTATAATAAAGGTGTAAAAAATATATCGTCACAGGCGGTTGGAGGTGCGGTTGGTAAAAATCCATTGTTAATATTTATACCATGCCACAGAGTGATAGGATCAGATGGAAACTTAACAGGATATGCAGCAGGGTTAGAAAACAAGAAGTTTTTATTAAACCTCGAATCTGATAATAATAGTTATTAATTAAAGTGTGAAATACCCTTCAACAATAGAAGAATAAGTGAAAATATGGTATAATAAAGTAGATTAAATTCTTTATTAGGAGAAATAAATGAACGAAAAAAAAATAGTATTTATGGGAACTCCAAAATTTGCTGTTCCTGTTTTAGAAATGTTAATAAAAAATTATGGAGTTGAATTAGTAATTACTCAACCAGATAAAAAAGTAGGAAGAAAAAAGGTGCTAACTCCACCTCCGGTGAAAGTCGTAGCTTTAGAGAATAATATTAAAGTACTACAACCTGAAAAAATATCTACAGATGAAGAAACTTATAATACACTAAAAGAGTTGAATCCAGATATTATAATTACTGCAGCTTATGGTCAACTTGTCCCAGAGAAAATCTTAGAAATACCTGAGTTTAAATGTATAAATGTTCATGGTTCATTATTACCCAAATTACGTGGTGGTGCACCAATTCAGTATTCTATTCTTGAAGATCATGGAAAAACTGGTATAACAATTATGTACATGGTTAAAAAGTTAGATGCGGGGGATATGATTTCAAAAGTTGAGGTTGATATTCTTGATAGTGACAACTATGAAACACTACATGATAAACTTTCAATAGCTGGATGTGAGTTATTGAATGAAAATCTTCCAAAGATCTTTAACGGTGATATTAGTCCTGAGAAACAAGATGATTCTGCGGCAACATTCGCTAGAAATATTCTGAGAGAAGATGAGAAAATTAATTGGAATACTTCAGCTCGAGAAGTATTTAATAAAGTACGTGCATTAGATCCTACACCAGGAGCTTTCACATATTTAGAAGGTAATGTGCTGAAAATTTGGTCTAGTGAAGTTATAGATATTTCTGCTGAGGGTAATTTTGACAAGGTCGGTACTATTATTAAACAAGATAAGAAATATATTTATGTTTTATGTGGTAATGGTACAGTACTGAAAGTTAAAGAACTACAAGTATCAGGAAAAAAACGTATGCCTGTAGTTAATTTCTTATCAAATAAGAAAGACTATGTAGGAACAGTATTAGGTGAAGAAAATGAGTAGCATTAATGCTAGACATATTGCTTATGAAGTTCTTTATACAATTATCCAAGAAGATGGTTATAGTAATATTACTCTAAATAAATATTTCAATCAGTATAAGCTTGTAGAACAAGATAAGAGATTTATCAGTGAAGTGGTATATGGTTCTATAAAAAATAAATTGTATCTAGAACACATTCTTAAATCCTATTCTAAAGGTAGAGTAAAACCTAAGGTTAAAGTAATTTTATTAATGAGTATTTATCAATTGTTATTTATGGATAAAACTCCGAGTTTTGCAGTTATTGATGAAGCGGTAAAATTAAGTAAAAAAATTGCAGGTAACATAACAGGAAAATTTGTTAATGGTATTTTAAGAAATATTGAGCGAAATGCTAGCAATTTAGATCTTAAATATAAAAATACTACTGAAAAGTTCTGTATAGAAAATAGTTGCCCTGACGAACTATATAATATACTTAAAGAACAATACGGAGTTGAAAAAGCTCAAAAAATAGTTGTGTCTTTTAATGAAAAGAGCAAAAATAGTATTAGATTTAATCCATTAAAAATTACTAAAAAAGAGTTAATAGAAAGATTAGGTGATGCTGTTAGTGAGAGTCAAATCTGTGAAGACAGCCTAGTTTTAAATAAATTAAACTTAGATAGTAGTTTATTCACAAAAGGATACTATATTGTCCAGGATGAGGCTAGTGCTCTTGTTGCGACATCGATTGGTTTACCAGTTGATAAGGAATATAAAATACTTGATACTTGTGCTGCACCAGGTGGGAAAAGTTTACATATAGCAAGTAAGTATTTTAATTCTAGTTTAATTTCATGTGATAAATATATACATAAGCTAAAATTAATCGAAGATAATAAAGAGAAGCTTGGAATTGCTAATATTGAGGTTAGAGAACAAGATGCTACTTTGAATAATACTTCGTTTAATGACAAGTTCAATATAGTAATCTGTGATGTTCCTTGTTCAGGTATAGGGGTTATTAAAAATAAACCTGAGATTAAATATAAAATTACTAATTCTTATGTAGAAGATATTGCTAAGCTTCAATACGATATTTTAGAAAATAGCAAAAAATATGTAAAACAAGATGGAATCCTTATGTATTCAACTTGTACGATAGATAAGAGAGAAAATATAGGAAATATAGAGAAGTTTTTAAAAGAGAACAAAGATTTTTGTTTAGAGAGCATTACTCTAAATAATAGTATAGTGAAAACAAGAAAAAATGGTGTATTAGAAATACTACCTGATGAATATAGTTGTGATGGATTTTTCATTGCAAAACTTAGAAAAATGGAGGAAAAATGTTAATTTCAGATTTTAAAGGTTATAAAAAGTCTAGATGGTTAAAAGATTTCGATAAAATGTCTATATATTCTATAAGACTTGATCAGTTAGAAGAATATATTGTAAGTATCGGTGAGAAAAAATTCAGAGCAAAACAAATCTTTGATTGGTTATATAAAAAGAGAATTACAGATTTTTCAGAAATGAAAAATGTACCTAAGTCTCTACAAGAAAAATTATCAGAAGAGTTCGAGATAACTACACTAAAAACAATTATTAAACAAGAATCAGCTGATGGAACAATGAAGTTTTTATTTGAACTTCAAGATAAATATACAATTGAAAGTGTGCTTATGAAGAATAAATATGGAAACTCTCTGTGTGTTACGACACAAGTTGGTTGCCGTATAGGATGTACTTTCTGTGCTTCTACTCTTGGTGGATTAAAACGTAATTTAGAAGCGGGTGAGATTGTATCTCAAGTTCTAAAAGTACAACAAGAATTGGATAAAAAAGGTGAACGTATTTCTAGTATCGTAATTATGGGTATTGGTGAACCTTTTGAGAATTACGATGAGATGATGGATTTTATTAGAATAGTAAATAGCGATGAAAGCTTTAATATTGGTGCACGTCACATTACTGTTTCAACATCAGGTATTGTACCGAAAATTTATGATTTTGCGAATGAAAAAGTTCAAATTAACTTCGCGGTTTCTTTACACGCACCTACTAATGAATTACGAAGTAAAATCATGCCAGTAAACAGAGCTTACAACATTGATAAACTTATGGAAGCTTTAAAGTATTATCAACAGACTACAAATCGTCGTATTACTTTTGAGTATGGTTTAATGGGTAAAGTAAATGACCAAAAAGAACATGCAGAAAAATTATCTGAAATTATTAAAGATTTAAACTGCCATGTTAATTTAATTCCTATTAACTATGTTCCAGAACGTAACTACGTTAGAACAAGTAAAAGTGATATATTTGCATTTGAAAAAGTGCTTAAGAAAAATAAAGTAAATGTGACAATAAGAAGAACACAAGGTGATGACATTGATGCAGCTTGTGGACAACTTCGTGCTAAAGAACGTAAAGAAGAGGTAAAAGGAGGAATTCCAGATGCCACTAGTATATTCGTATAATAGTAATAAAGGAAGAAAAGAAAAAAATGATGATGCAGTTAGTGTATCAAAAAATAAACAAGGTGCAGTACTTGCTGTTGTCTGTGATGGAGTTGGAAGTCATAGTAAATCATCATTTTCTAGTAATTATATAGTATCAACTTTAGAGAAGGAATGGATAGATTTATCGTTTGCTAATTTTAATAATATGAAAAATTGGCTTTTTGATAGAATCGAAAAATTAAATGTTGAGCTATATGAGAAATCACAAAGAAAAAATAAAAAAATGGGAACTACTATCGTATCAGTTGCTATATTTGACAACCAAGTTGTAGTTTACAATATTGGTGATAGTAGCGCATATGGATTATCAAAAAACAATGAAATGGAAGCTGTGACTATTGAAGATTCTTTTGTAGGTGCACTAATTAGTGCGGGTGCTATTACAGTAGAAGAAGCAAAAACACATCCTGAAAAACATGTTTTAACTCAAGCTCTTGCAACAAAAGAAAAAATTAAATTACATACATTTATAGATGATTTAAATAATTATGATTATTTTTTATTGTGCTCAGATGGTCTAACTAATATGATTGATAATGACGAGATTCAAGAAATAGTAAGAAATAATGAATTATCTATTGCTGTTGATAAACTAATAGATTTGTGTGTAGAGCGTGGAGGGGTAGATAATATATCAGTAGCTATCATTAAAAATCTAGGGGGTGAAAACCATGATAAATAATATTATATGTAATAGATATAAAATTTTAGATCATCTAGGTACTGGTGGTATGGCTACAGTTTGGTTAGGATACGATACTATTTTAGATAGACAAGTTGCTATTAAAACTTTTAAAATTGATGCTAATGATGAGGATGCTGTAAAAAGATTTAATAGAGAAGCAAAAGCAGTAACTAGTTTATCTCATCCTAATATTGTATCTATTTATGATGTTGAAAATGAAGGGGAATTTTATTATCTTATACTTGAATATGTAGAAGGTATGACATTAAAAGATTATATGATAAAAAATCCTCGTATTCCAATTGAAACAATAGTTCATATTGCTAAGCAGATTTCTGCAGGTTTAAGCCATGCTCACCAAAATGGAATTATACATAGAGACATAAAACCTCAAAATATTTTGATGAAAGAAGATCTTACTTGTAAAATTACTGACTTTGGTATAGCTCGTGCATATGGCGATACGACTTTAACTCAAACAAATCAAATGTTAGGTACAGTTTATTACTTATCACCTGAACAGGCGAGAGGAAATGTAGCAACTGCACAGAGTGATATTTACTCTTTAGGTATTCTGATATTCGAAATGATAACAGGGCAAATACCTTTTAAAGGAGAATCGGCTGTTGCAATAGCTTTAAAACATTTACAAGAAGAATTACCTGAGATTGATAAATACAGAGAAAATGTCCCTCAAAGTGTTAAAAATATAGTATTACAAGCTACTATGAAAAATCCAAACGAGAGATATATAAGTTCAAAAGAATTGGTTGAAGATTTAACTACTGTATTGAATCCCGAACGATTATTTGAGAATAAATATACAGGCTTTAAAATACCGAGTCAATCTGTTCAAAACTATAATCAAACACAGTATATAGACAGACATTCAAACGAGATTCAATATGGATATACAGATTATAAAGAACAAGAAGATTATTATGATTATGAAGATGATAATATACAGAATAATAGAAATTATCAATCGAAGTCACGTCCTAAGAATAGTTATAATAATGTAAGTAAAAAATACGAAAAAGAAGAAACATCAAAAGCTAAACATATATTCCTTGCAATTTTATCTATTGTAGCTATATTAGTTGGTACATTTTTTGTTTATAATTATGTCGTAGGTGCAAATAGTGTATCGACACCAGATGTTCGTAATAAAACTGTAGATGAAGCGAAGGTTGCTATAGTTAAAGCAGGTTTAGAAGTAGGAGATATTACTGAAGTAGCTAGTGATGATGTTAAGGAAAAAACAGTTATTGATAGTGATCCTAAGGCAGGTAAAAAAGTCAAAAAAGGTGCAAAAATTGATTTACGAGTTTCTTCTGGTAAGAAAACTGTTGATATGCCTAATTTCGTAGGTATGGACGAAGATACTGTCAGAAAGAATGCTTCTAAATTAGGTTTCAAAAATATCACTGTAGAAAAAGTGGAAAGTGATAATTATGATACAGGAAAAGTTGTTTCTCAAAATATTAAAGCTGGAACAGAAATTGTACCAAAAGAGAAAGAATTGATAATTCAAGTCTCTAACGGTAAGAAAAAAATTACAATGCCTAATCTAGTTGGTGAAGATAGTTCGAATATTGAAAGTGTATTATCTTCTTATGGATTTAAAAATGTCACATATAAGGAAGAATACTCTGATAAAGAAAGTGGAACTATAATATCTCAAAGTATAAGAACAGGATCAAATATTGTGCCGAGTGAAGAAAGTCTTGAAATTGTCATATCTAAAGGCAGAGAGAGATCTTCATCTCGTGACGATTCGGATAGTGACTCTAGAAGTAATGATAGTAGCTATTCTAGCAATAGTAATTCTAGAAACAATAATTCTACGTCTAGAACAAGTTCAAATACTAATAGAAACAGAAATAACAGTTAATTGTTAAAAGCACAGAAGAGATTTAAATTTCAACTGTGCTTTTTAACAAGTTTAATAATGTAAATTATGGTGAATATTATGAATCTAACACTACAAAAAAAATTAGAATTGCTTCCGGATAATCCTGGGTGTTATTTGTATAAAGACAATATTGGAGAGATTATCTATGTTGGTAAGGCAAAGAATCTGAAAAATAGAGTTAAAAGTTATTTTACAGGAACTCATAATAAAAAAACACAGACTTTAGTATCTAAGATAGAAGATCTTGAGTATATTATAGTTAATTCTGAAAAAGAAGCTTTATTATTAGAAAATAATCTTATCAAAAAGTATCGTCCCTACTTCAATATCCGTTTGAAAGATGACAAAAGCTATCCGTATTTAATGATTACTAAAGAAGACCACCCTAGATTGTTAATGACTAGAAAGTATAAGAAAAATAATAAAAATATATACTTTGGTCCATATGTTGATATAAAATCAGCTATGGAAGTAAAAAAAATACTAGATAAAATATATCCATTAAGAAAATGCAATCCAGTGGAAAAAAGGCCTTGTATGTACTATCAAATAGGAGAATGCATTGGACCATGCGCAAAAAAAATCAATGCTGATGTATATAAAGAGCAAATTTCTAAGATTAGATCTTTCTTAACTGGAAATACCAAAGAGATTTTAACTGATTTAAAAAATAAAATGCAAGAGCATGTGAAAAATTTAGAGTTTGAGGCAGCTGGACAAATTCATAACTATATAAAATCAATAGAAGTTTCTGTACAAATTCAAGTTGTTGCAGATAGTAACATTATTGATAGAGATTATATAGGTTTTTCATATAATAATGACTATATATGTATTCAAATCTTTTTATCAAGATTAGGAAATATAATTGAGCGTAAGGTAGAATATTTTAGTTTATATGATAATCCTGAACAAATTTTATATTCTTATTTAATCCAATATTATGCGTTTAATAAGCTTCCTAAAGAAATATATATTGATGAAGTTGATGGTAGTCTACTTTCTGATGTAGTTAATTGTAAGGTAATTGTACCCAAAAAAGGAAATCATAGAAAAATATTAGACACAGTTAAAGATAATGCCAATCATTATTTAAATAATAATTTAGCTATCGAGGAATTAAAAGAGCGTAAACTACAAGTAACGCTTAATAATATTGCTGAGAAATTGGGAGTAGAGTCAGTCAATAGTATAGATGCCTTTGATAATTCGAATATAATGGGTGTCGATGCTGTATCTGTAAAAGTAAATTTTACTAATGGTAAAAAGAATACATATAATTATCGTAAATTTAAAATTGATGAGTCTATGGGGATAAATGATGTTCAAACAATGAAAGAAGTTCTTTATAGAAATTATAAAGATAAGAAAACAAATACTGAATTATTAATTGTTGACGGCGGAAAAAATCATCTTAATGTGGCTATTGACGTTGTCCACAATCAACTTAAATTGACTCAAATTAAAATTATAGGTTTAGCAAAAAATGATAAACATATAACTGAATATATTATTACTGATGATTACGAAATAATTGAGTTTCCTAAAACATCAGCAGAATACTTGTTTTTTAAACAAATACAAGATGAAGTGCATAGATTTGCGATAACTTACCATCGAGCTACAAAAACTAAAAATATGTTTAATTCAAGTTTAGATAATATTGAAGGAATAGGGAAAGTTAGAAAAAACCTACTTTTAAGATCATTTGATTCTCTAGATGATATAAAAAATGCATCTGAAGAAAAGCTTATAAAATTAGGAATTCCAAAAGAGGTTGTAAAAAATCTTAAAAATAAATTGTAAATTATTAAGTTATCCATATTTTATTTTTAAAATTGTACGGATAACTTAATTTTTTTGATTATTCTATAGTAATATTAGTAAAAGTATGGTATAATAACTTAAAGAAATTATAAAAGTCGAGGAGGCAACTATGAAATTTTTATCATTCAGTTACAACGATAAAGAATTATATGGAGTAAAAGTAAAACGCGAGGAAAGCGCATGGAACTTAATTAAAGTACTAGAAGATTTCGACAATAATGAAACTATACCACAAACACTAAGAGAAGCTATCGAAGTATATGGAGTTTCTTTTATTGAGAAAGTAAGAAAAGTATTAAAACTAGTTGAAGAAAGTAGCAACGTTGATAGCTATAAAGTACCATTTGATCAAATTATTTGGCGTTCTCCAATAACAAGAACACCGAAAAATATTCTTTGTGTTGGACACAACTACGAAGCGCATGTTCGTGAGCTTGGCGATGAGTTAGCAAAAACTCCTAAAGATGTTCTTATCTTTACAAAAGCTACGACTGCTTTAGCTGGAAATAATGAAGTAGTTCCATCTCATAAAAATATTACTGATAGCTTAGACTTCGGTGGTGAGCTTGCTGTTGTAATAGCAAAACCAGGGAAAAATATATTAAGACCTTTAGTATTAGACTATATTTTTGGTTATACAATTATGAATGATATCACAGCTACTGATTTACAATACAAACATGGACAGTTTTTCCTAGGTAAGTCATTAGAAAAATCTGCTGTTGTGGGACCTTACCTTGTTACTAAAGATGAAGTTAGTTCTCCTGAATCAATGAGTATAGTAACAAAAATAAATGGAGAAATTAAACAAAACGCTATGACATCTGAAATGCTATTTAGAGTGGATGATGTACTAGCTGAAATTAGTAAAATAGTTCCATTAGAGGCTGGTGATATAATCGCTACAGGTACTCCAGCAGGAGTGGGGTCAGCACAAAATCCACCTAGATACTTACAAACAGGAGATGAAATAAAAATCACAGTTGAAGGTATTGGTACATTAACAACAGTAATCGGAGAATAAGTAGAAAGGAAAGACAATGGCGAAAAAATCAAAAGATAAACAAGTTACACACATTGAGAAAGATGATTTAAAAGCACGTCAAGCCGCAATTAATGAGGCGATAAAAGTAATCGAAAAAGAATATGGAAAAGGCGCTATTATGGATATTTCATCTGAAAATCCTATTAAAGTAGAGGCTGTTTCTTCTGGATCATTAGCAATCGATTCTGCTTTAGGAATTGGTGGTTATCCAAAAGGACGTATAGTTGAAGTTTATGGACCTGAATCTTCAGGTAAAACAACTATAGCATTACACGCAATAGCTGAAGTTCAAAAAACAGGGGGAATAGCTGCATTTATCGATGCTGAGAATGCACTTGATATTGAATACGCTAAAGCTCTTGGAGTAGATTTTACACCAGGTAAATTCTTTTTATCTCAACCAGATAGTGGAGAGCAAGCTCTTGACATAGCAGAAAAATTAATTTTATCTGGGGCAATTGATATAATTGTTATTGATTCAGTTGCTGCATTAGTTCCAAAAGCTGAAATTGATGGAGTTATGGGGGCTAACCACATTGGATTACAAGCACGTTTAATGTCACAAGCTTTACGTAAATTAACAGGTCAAATAAACAAAGCAAATACTATCGCTTTATTTATTAACCAACTTCGTGAAAAAGTTGGTGTAATGTTTGGAAGCCCTGAGGTAACTACAGGAGGACGTGCATTAAAATTCTATTCTACAGTTCGTATAGATGTTCGTAAAGGTGAAGCTATTAAAGGTGCTGATAGTGAAATTTTAGGTAACAGAACTAAAATTAAAATTGTTAAAAATAAAGTAGCCCCACCATTTAAAATTGCTGAAGTTGATATAATGTTTGGTGAAGGTATTTCTAAAATTGGGGAGACTCTTGATTTTGCAGTTGACTTAGATATTATTAATAAATCTGGATCATGGTTCTCATATAATGGTGAACGTTTAGGCCAAGGACGTGAGAATGTTAAAAAAGTATTCGAAGAAAATGAAGAACTTTATAATGAGATTTATGCTCTTGTAAGGGATGAAATTATGAGTAAAACCGGGAAAAAGAATAACTCAGTAGAAGACGAATCAAATGATGATATTGAAGAACTTGATTTAGGAATAGAAACTTTAGGTGAGGTTGAATAGTAGTATATGAATAAAAAATTATTTAAAATTGTATTATGGTTGATGATATTTATTATATTGGCTAGTGGATTTATTTCTGCTATAGCGATATTCTTGTAATCTATATACAAAGTAAATAAAAATAAAAGGGGATGACCCAAAAGTTCTAAATTTAAAAAAAGTTTATATGAGAACTCATAGACGCAGTGGTTTATTATTATTTAAAATTGTGTTATAAACACTTTTATCTATCTAATAAACTTTGCGGGGGTGACTCGACAAAATCGATTTCTCCGAAATCATGGTTTTTGAGTCACTCCCTTTTATTTTGAAAATATGATAAAATATTAGTAGATAAAGAATAGGAGAAAACAAAGTGAATTTAGTACAAAATATGAACGACAATCAGCTTAAGGCAATACTAAAAACTGATGGCGCGGTTATGGTTATTGCAGGAGCTGGTAGTGGTAAAACGCGAGTATTAACGAATAGAATAGCGTATTTAATTGCAGAGAAAAATATTATTGAAAGTAATATTTTAGCAATTACTTTTACAAATAAAGCGGCTAAAGAGATGAAAGAAAGAATCTATTCTTTGGTCGGTGAAACTTCTAAATATATTTGGATTAATACTTTTCACTCAATGTGTGTAAGAATATTGCGTCAACATATTGAATTATTAGGATACAATAAAAATTTCACAATATTAGATACTAGTGAACAAAAATCTATAATTAAAAATATTGTTAAAAATTTGAATTTATCTGAAGATTCGTACCAACCTGCAAATATTTTAAAAATAATATCAAATGCCAAAAATAACATGACTACAGTAAAAGCGATGAGAGAGCAGTCTCGATTTGGTTTCATGAAAAATGTAGCAGAAATTTATGCTCATTATCAAAACTATTTAAAGAAAAATAGTGTACTTGATTTTGATGATCTTATGCTTAAAACAATAACTTTGTTTGTGAAATTCCCTGAAGTTTTAGCTATTTATCAAAATAAGTTTGAATATATACATGTAGATGAATATCAAGATACTAACCTTATTCAATATAAATTAATTAGGTTGTTATCAGCCGTACATAAAAATGTATGTGTTGTAGGTGATGATGATCAAAGTATCTATAGTTGGCGTGGGGCTTGTAGTGATAACATAATAAATTTTGAAAAAGATTTTGATAATGTAGAACTAATATTTTTAGATCAAAACTACCGTTCAAACTCTACAATTTTAGATGCTGCTAATGCTGTTATTAAAAATAATACTGATAGAAAAGATAAAGCTTTGTGGTCTGAAAATAAAGGCGGAGGCAAGATTTCTGTTTATGCTGCATCTAACGATAAAGATGAAACTGATGATATTGCAAAGAAAATTTTAGACTTGAAAAAACAAGGGGTATCATATAAAGATATCGCTATACTTTATCGAGCTAACTATCTTTCTCGTCAAATGGAAAATTCTTGTTTAACATTTCGTATACCATACAAACTTATAGGTTCACTTAAGTTCCTACAACGTCAAGAGGTGCGAGATTTACTTGCATATTTAAATGTTATTGTAAATAGATCTGATGAATTTAGCTTAAGAAGAATTATTAATGTACCTAAAAGAGGTATTGGAGCTAGTTCAATGGACAAAATTGATAATTATGCTACCAACTACGATTTAACATTATTCGATGCTCTTAAAAATATAGAAGATATAGGAGTTTCTAAGAAAATTGTAACTAATGTAAAGTTGTTAACAAATCTTATCGAAAAATATTCTGATGCTGATAAGTATTCAATAGACGAATTAATTATAGGTATTTACAAAGATTCTGGTTATGAGAATATGTTAAAAGAATCTAATGATGCTTATGCTGAAAGTAGAATTGAGAATATATCCGAGCTAGTTTCTTCCGCTAAACAATTTTCAAGTATGAATGATAGTCTTATTGACTTCATTTCAGAAATGTCATTAACATCAGATGCAGATGATGAAAATCAAGAAGATTCTGTTGTCTTATCGACTATTCATGCTGCAAAAGGATTAGAGTATAAAGTAGTATTCATTATGGGACTTGAAGAAAATCTCTTCCCTTCTATAAGAGACGCAGAAAGCAGTGCTGATGAGAAAAATAAAATGGAAGAAGAACGTCGTCTTGCATATGTTGCTATTACACGTGCGAAAGAAAGATTATTTATGTCTTACGCTAATAGACGTATGCAGTTTGGATCTATTAAGATGAATAAACGCTCTAGATTCTTAGATGAGGTGCCTAATAAACTTATGCACTTCGAATCTGCCTTTGGGTCTTCTTCTGATGATGTTAATGGATCAAATATAGAACAAGTAAATAAGTTTATTAGCAATTTAAGTCCAAAAATTAAAATTGCAGAAAAACCTAAATTTTCAGTAGAAACTAATTATGATATCAATGATACTGTAATCCATAAAAAATTTGGAGAAGGAACAGTGTTAGATATTACTAGCGATAGTGTGAAAATTGAATTTAATGAAGTTGGTACAAAAACATTGTTAATAGAGTATGCTAACTTGACTAGAAAGGATTAAAAGTTTATGGAACAAATTAAAGAAGAAATTTCGAAACTAGTTTCGTTGTTAAATAAATATTCATATGATTATTATGTTGAGGATAATCCTCAGATTTCTGATACAGAGTATGATACTTTATATAAACAACTAGAAAAGCTAGAAAAGAAATATCCGGAATTGATTTTAGAAAATTCTCCTACTCAACGAGTTGGTGATAGAGTATTAGATGAATTTGAAAAAATTAGACATAAAGTGCCGATGTTAAGTTTATCAAATACATTTTCTACAGAAGATCTAAAAGATTTTGATTCTAGAATAAAAAAATTAATACCAGATAATAAGGTTGAATATATTTGTGAATTGAAAATTGATGGTCTTGCTATTTCTATCAATTATGAAAATGGTAAACTTGTTAGTGCAGCTACTCGTGGGGATGGCACAATTGGAGAAGATGTTACTGAGAATATAAAAACAATATTCTCTATTCCAAAGGTTTTAAAAAATAGTAGATCGTTTGAAGTTAGAGGTGAGGTATACTTACCTCGTAAATCTTTTGATCTATTGAATGCTGAAAGAGAAAAAAATAATGAAGTATTATTTGCGAATCCTCGTAATGCAGCTGCAGGTTCTCTAAGACAATTAGATTCAAAAATTACTGCCAAAAGAAGATTATCTGCCTTTATATATTCAATAGTAGGTGATAATACTATAGATTCTCAAGAAAATGCGTTGAATACTGCTATAACTTATAATTTACCTGTTAATCCTAACTTTAAACTATGTCAAAATATATATGAAGTAATTGATTATATTAACTATTGGTCAGAGCACAAGAATGACTTGCCTTATGATATAGACGGAATAGTTATTAAAGTCAATTCATACGCTACACAAGAAGAAATAGGATATACTCAAAAAAGCCCAAGATGGGCTACAGCGTATAAATTCCCGGAAGAAGAATTAGCAACTAAATTACTTGATGTAGAGCTTAGTGTAGGGAGAACTGGAATCATTACGCCTGTAGCTATTTTAGATCCAATAGTCATTTCTGGATCAACAGTTTCAAAAGCGTCATTGCACAATAAGGATATAATTGATGAACTGGATATTCATATTGGTGATATGGTTGTAGTCAAAAAGGCTGGTGAAATTATTCCAAAAGTTGTTCGAGTAGTTAAAGAACTAAGAACTGAAGGAACTATTAAGTATACAATGCCGACTACGTGTCCATCTTGTAAGGAACAGACTTATGTTCGAGAAAATGATCCTTTCACAAGATGTAAAAATCCAGATTGTCCCGATCAAAATATAAGAAAAATAATTCATTTTGCTTCTAGAGAAGCGTTAAATATCGAAGGTCTTGGCGACAAAGTGGTTGCTACATTATATGAACAAGGTTTAATTTCACATACAATTGATTTATTTTCATTAGATAGAGAAAAATTAATATCATTAGAACGTATGGGAGAAAAATCAGTAGATAATTTATTAAATGCTATTAAGGCATCAAAAGAGAGTTCTCTTGATAAAGTCATATTCGCACTTGGGATATTAAATGTAGGAAAAAAAGCGGGTAAAATTCTAGCAGAAAAATATTTAAATCTTTCTAATTTTATGAATGCTACATTAGATGAACTAATAAACTTAGATGACGTAGGTCAAATAACAGCTGATTCTATACTAGATTATTTATCTGAGGATAATAATATAAGATTTATAAATGATTTAATTCAAATTGGTATGAATCCACAATATGAAGTAGCAGAAGTTAATACAAATAATATTTTCGCAGGGAAAACTGTTGTTTTAACTGGTAAGTTAGTTGAATTAACTAGAAATGAAGCCAAAGATTATTTAGAAAAAAATGGAGCCAAAGTTACAGGAAGTGTTACTTCAAAAACTGATTTAGTTATTGCTGGTGATAAAGCAGGTTCTAAACTTGTAAAAGCTGAGCAACTAGGGATTCAAGTAATAAATGAAGAGCAATTCGCAAACATGGTCAGAGAGGTGTAATAATGGATAATAAATTGCCATATAAAGTGTTTGGTGTTGTAATTGTATTCGTTTCAATCATTACATTTTTTATTATGAATTACAATTCAGTACCTGTATCATTTATATTTTTTACGGTTAAACTACCTTTAACAATATTATTTTTTGTATGTTTCATTATGGGGATTATAGCAGCGAGTTTTTATTGGTATCAAAAATATAAAAGCTTAGCTAAAAAATATGAACGAACTGAAAAATTGTTATTTACTAAAGAAAAAATAGAAGATATTCAACAATGATTTGTATAATTGATATAGAAATGAGGTGAAAAAATGGGAATAAAATATAATTGGATCTATCCTACGTATGATGAATCTTTTATAAAAGAAGTTGAATCATATAGTATTTCGAAAAATATTGCGAAAATACTTAATGCCAGGGATATTAAAGATATATCATCGGTAAAAAAATTTTTTTCTGATGAATTTGAAGAAGGTTATGATCCATATTTAATGTATGATATGCAAAAAGCAGTTGATAGAATCAATGAAGCTATTGATAATGAGGAGAAAATACTGGTATACGGTGATTATGATGCTGACGGTATTACATCAACAGTGTTATTGGTAGAGACGTTAATATCATTAGGTGCTAATGTATCTTCATATATTCCTAATCGCTTTGAAGAAGGATATGGTCCTAATAAAGAAGCTTTTACAAAGATTATTAATTCTGGTATTAGTTTAATTATTACAGTCGATAATGGTATTGCGGGAGTCGAAGAGGTTGAATTAGCAAATGAACTTGGTTGTGACGTGATAATAACAGATCACCATAAAATTCAGGATATTATACCTAATGCATACGCAATAATTCATCCTGAACATCCTGAAGGGGATTATCCTTTTAAGAAGCTAGCTGGTGTTGGAGTTGCATTCAAACTTGCTCACGCTTTATTAGAAATTTTTCCAGATTTTCTATTGGATTTAGTCGCTATTGGAACAATAGCAGATATGGTTTCAATTACTGATGAAAATAGAATCTTTGTTAAACAAGGATTAGAGTTGCTAAATGAGGATCCACGTATAGGCCTTAAAATGTTATTAGAATTATCAAATATTAATTCTAAAATTGATGAACAAACAGTAGGATTTTATATTGCCCCTAAGCTAAATTCTATTGGACGAATGGATAGTGCAAAATTGGGTCTTTCCTTCCTTATGGCCGAAGATGCTGCTAATGCTAGAGTTTTAGCTGAACAAATAGAGAAGTTTAATATTGAACGTAAACAAGTTACGGAAGAAATCGTTAAAGATGTAATAGATAAAATAGAAACTTCTGATAAAAAAAATAAAAATGTAATTATGATATCTGGCGATTATCATGAAGGTGTATTAGGTATCGTCGCTTCTAATATTGTAGAAAAATATCAAAAACCTGTATTTATCATGAATTCCAAAGAAGGAATACTAAAAGGTTCAGCTCGTAGTATATATGATTTTAATATATACACTGCAATGAATAAAATCTCAGATTTATTCATTGCCTTTGGAGGCCATACTCTGGCGGCTGGTTTTTCTTTTGATGAAGTTAATTTAAATAAAATTGAAGATTTTCTAGACAATGAGTACGAAAACTACAAGCAAAATAATGAATTAAAATCAACGAAGAATATTGATATTGTCACTTCACTAGAAGAGATAAGTTATCAATTTTTCAATTCTTTAGAAGCTTTAAAACCATATGGTATGGATTTTGAAAAACCTACAATTTTAATTGAAAATTCTATGGTTCTTAATAAAACATATTTTGGTTCTGAAAAGCAATACTTGCGCTTAACAATCGCTGATGAAGTTGGAAATCTAGAGTGTATTAGCTTTAAAGATACTTCACTATTTGATAAGGTGAAAAATAATGATATAATTGATTTATTATGCACTTTAGACAAGAATAATTTTAACGGAAGAACTAAATTACAAGCACATATTATAGACATTAATGTAAAAGAATTCTTATTTGAAGACCTAAGATTTATAAATTATGATATTTCTAAAATTGATAATAGTTGTTTAAAACTTTCTAAAAACATCGATGACAGAAGTAATAATTTCTATTTATACAAAGATATAAATAGCATTGATAGTGATTTTGATAATATCTATTTACTTGATATACCAAAAAATAAGGAATTTATAGAAAAAATTGTTAGATTAAAACCTAAAAAAATATATTTAATTTGCGATGAAAAACAAATTCTTTCTGATAAATACTTAATAGATAAAGATAGATTAATTAAATTATTTAATATAATTTTATCGACTAATAATAAACAAATTAATATCTCTCAACAATTAGATAAATTGTTAGCTTTATTAAAAACTAACGTTGATAGTATTAAAATAATGATACAAATTTTTAAAGAGCTAAATTTAATTGCTTTTGAAAATAATACAATTATACTAAATCCTAACTATAAAACAGTTGATTTGAAAAAGTCTGAGAGTTTTGTAAGGATGGAAAGTATATTCGAAATTGAACATATACTATTAAAAGAAAGTATAGCCAATATTAATAATATTTTTGATAATAAAGAAATAATAAAGGAGAACTAAATGAAAATACTATATTTTTGGGACGCATATTGCGGATGGTGTTATGGATTTAATAAATTGTTTACAGAATTTTATAAAAATCACACTGATGTAGAAATTGAGATAGTTTCGGGTGGACTGTTTATATCACAAAATAGTAAAAAAATTTCTGAATATACATTTAATAATAAAGAAATAGTAGATATGTATAAAGTTGAATTTGGAGAAGCATACAACAAGGTAGTAGAAGAAGGTGAACTTGTTCTAAATTCTGTACAACCTGCAATAGCACTAAATACAATTAAAGATTTACTTCCAAATTCAAAACTACTTGACTTTGCTTATGATATGCAAAAGAAATTTTTTATTGAAGGAAAGAGTCTAAGTGAAGTTGGTACTTATCTA
Source organism: uncultured Gemella sp. (assembly GCA_963525505.1). Taxonomy (GTDB): domain Bacteria; phylum Bacillota; class Bacilli; order Staphylococcales; family Gemellaceae; genus Gemella. Next base: position 58,381 of record CAURKK010000001.1, on the reverse strand, counting down.
GAGTTATGTGAAAAATACGATCTAGACTATTCTGATCTCGCCCTTAAACTTACAATAGCATTTAAAGATACAAATCCAATACAACAAGACTTTTTAAAAACTCTAAATCTTGGTATAGAATCTTATCCTACTGCAGTCATCGAAAAAAATGGTGAATACTTTGATTTAGTAGGATATGCAACAGAAGCAGAGGATATAGAAATCCATTATAATTTAATAACTACAAGGTTCTAAGACCACGCATTAATTAATTTTCATTGTGGCAAATTTATGAACAAAAATTTTAGAGAGAAATCCCATGAATTCAGTATTTTAATAACTTTATTCGTGGATTTTCTCTCTAATTTTTTTATTCTATTTTCTTGTATATTTGTATCTGTAGTAGGATAATTAACCTATTACTATACAATATTGATTATTAATTCTAATATTAGAGGAATTATATGATATAATAATACATCTACAAAATTACAGCTGGATTAGCAATATCTATATGTTTGACAGTAACTGCTACGTCCACTAGTAATCCTATTATAAATATAAAATAGAATATAATACATGCGAAAGGAGAGCAAAGTGTAGGGTTAACAACAAACAGTCTTTTAATATTTGTAGTGTTAATACTAGGTGGTTTAAATGCAAGATTTAGCTTTAGAAATGATTTATAGTCCAAAATGATAAAAAGGGAGCGTCTCATAAATTGTTAAATTATGATTTCGGTGAAATCGGATTTGAGTCACTCCCACTAATATAATCAAAAATTGATTTACATAACATATATTATAGTATATATTATGTAACTAGTTATAAAGATAAGTATAATATTCATATATATTCTTAGTTTATCTTTAAATATTAATGACAAACAATTAACGATTATTACACCTATAATTGCTCCTACTGTATTATCAATTAAATCTGTGATGTCGGGAAAGCCAATAGTCAGTACATACTGTATTGATTCGTAAATCAAACTCAATATAAATGCAAATATTATCGCTCTAAAACCTGAAGATTTAGGATATAACATCTTTATGTATAAACTAAATGGTATGAAGAAAAGAATATTCAACAGTACTTCCACAAGATCAAAATTACTATATGGTATTAAGTTAACTGTACTCCATGTTATTCCTGGATGAAGTAGAACTCGTGGATGATTTATCCAAGAAATATTACTACTTTTTAATAAATCCCAATCCATTTTGACCACGATTACCCAAGAAAGTATGAATAAATACACAAAAAATAGTATAAAGGTTAATTTTCTGCTGTTAAGAAAAGATTTCAAATTATTCTCCTTTCGTTGTTAATATTAGAGTATATATTAGCAAAGTTTGTTAAAATTAACATAAACTATAATTTAATAATTAGCTGAACTTGATCAGCAATTATTCCCGCTTCACTTTTCAAATTAAAAGTAAAATTTTTATAATCAAAAACATTATTTTTATCAAACATCATTTCGTAATAAGAAGGGAAGAATACAGTGCCAAGATTTGATTTAACTTGCATATCATATTTACTCCACTTAATATTTACATCATTTTTACTCACTATTAATACTCTATACTTATCGTATACTTGACAGTGACAACCACTTATATTTTCATTATAAGGACTATTTCCATCTACGTAGTCAATTATAATATCATATGTAGTTTCATCAAATTTGTTAATTTGTTTTAAAATATATACAATTGCTGAATCTGTAAATGTAAATTTCATAATTTAACCTCCACGTTAAATATTATATACTTTATTTTATCACACTAATAAATTAAAAGGATAGTATTTAGGATTATTGCTTTCTAGCTTATAATAACGGTATTATAAATTGCTTATTTTCTTATTTTATAGTATAATAATTGAGTTAAGAAAACATTTAGGAGAAAATAAGTATAAATGAATTTAGAAAAATACATTTCAATCGTAGAAAATTGGCCAAAAGAAGGAATTAGCTTTAAAGATATTACTACTTTAATGGCAGATGGAGAAGCATACAAATATGCTACAGACCAAATCGTTAAATACGCTAAAGAAAAAAAAGTTGATGTAGTAGTAGGTCCAGAAGCACGTGGATTCATTATTGGATGTCCAGTATCATATTCTCTAGGAATAGGATTCGTTCCTGTGAGAAAACCTAATAAATTACCACGTGAAGTTATTTCGTATCAATACGACTTAGAATACGGAAGTAACACTTTAACAATGCACAAAGATGCAATTAAACCAGGTCAACGTGTTCTAATCACTGATGATTTATTAGCTACAGGTGGAACAATTGAAGCAACTATTAAATTAGTAGAAGAATTAGGAGGAATCGTAGTAGGTATTGCGTTCTTAATCGAATTAGATGGTCTAAACGGTATGGACAAACTACAAGGTTATGACGTTCTTACATTACTAAAAATGTAATCTACTATAATAATTAAATAATATGACATTTGAACTTATAGAAAAGAAATATCTAAAAAATATAAATACAAATGCTTATCTTTATGAGCATACAAAAACTCATGCTAGATTAGTTTTCTTTGAAAATGATGACATAAATAAAAGTTTTAGCATTAGTTTTAAAACTATTCCTTATAATGATAATGGTATTTTTCATATTTTAGAACATTCTGTTTTATGTGGTTCAGCGAAATATCCAGTGAAAGAACCTTTTGTAGAATTACTTAAAGGTTCTTTTAATACGTTTTTAAATGCAATGACATTTCCTGATAAAACCATGTATCCAGTATCGTCTAAAAATGAAAAAGACTTAGAAATATTGATGGACATATACTTAGATGCGGTATTCAATCCAAATCTAAAAGATAATCCAAAAATACTTGCCCAAGAAGGTTGGCACTATCATCTTGAAGATGAAAAAGATGAGCTAATATATAAAGGTGTAGTTTACAATGAAATGAAAGGTGCATATTCATCAGTAGATGAAGTACTAGATCAATATGTAACGGAACAGTTATTTAGTGATACTTCTTATAAATATTCTTCAGGGGGAAAACCAGAAGCTATCCCTTCGATTACGCAAGAAGAATTTTTAGAGACTTATAATTATAATTATCACCCAAGCAACAGCTATATCTTTTTATATGGTGATTTAAATGTTGAACAGTATCTGAATCATATTGATAGTTATCTAAATAATTACGAGTATAAAGACTATGGCGATTATAACTTAGTACGTCAAGAGAACTTTACTGCGGATATTGTCAAACATACATACTTCAATGAAGATGTAAAAGATAAAGCTTATGTAGCTTATAATTATATTCTTGGTGATAGTAATGAATTTAGTAAAATTGAGAATATCGATATAATAGATGATATTCTTCTTGGAAGTAGCAATACAGAATTTAGAAAATATTTCATTGATAACAATATTTGTGAAGATGTATATAGTTATGTTCAAAAAGATCGTAAAGAAACTGTATACTCAATTATATTTAAATACGTAAGCGATGATAAATTAGAAAGTCTTGATGTAGAATATAACTCTTTATTAAAAGGTATTATTGATAAAGGATTTGATTATGAGCAGGTTCAAGCTTCAATTAATAAAAAGAACTTTTCTATTAAGGAAGAGATTAATAAAACTTCTTCACCTAAGGGTGTATCCTATGCTATTAGATTATTAAGAACATGGTTATATAGCGAAGATAATATATTAGATGCATTTGATTTAGACAACGTAATTTCTCATTTACAAGAAAATTGCATTAATAAACAATACGAAACACTTGCTAGACAGTTTCTAATTGAAAATAATAAACAAGCTATATTGCACTTAATTCCAACATTAGAAAAAGAAAATAAGGAAAAAGATTTAGTTGAATATAAAGCTAATTTGTCAGAAACTGAATTAGAAAATATTGTGAAAAATACTGTATCTTTACAAGAATGGCAAAATAGTGCTGATAAAAAAGAAGATTTAGAAAAAATTAAAAGTGTTGATGCAAAAGAAGTAGAGTTGAAAAATCCATTCGAAGAAACATTCTTTGAAGAATACAAAGGTATAAGTTTTTCATACTACGATGCTGTGACAAATGGTATTTCGTATTCTAAATTACTATTTGACATAAGTGATTTTGAAGTTGAGCAGTTACAATATGCATCAGTATTATCTTATCTACTATTTAACTTTAATACAAAAAATAAAACTGAAGCCGAGGTTATAAAAGAAATTGGTGCAAATCTTGGTGATATTAGTTCTTTTGTAGATGTCTTTAGAAAATATAAGAGTGAAGAATGTGAAGTTAAATTCATAATCAATGCTAAAAACTTAGTAGAAAAAGCCGATTCATTAGCTAAAATTTTAGAAGAAACCACTCTTAATGCGGATTTTGAAGATAAAGAAGCATTATACAATGTTCTACTTGAGATTAAGCTAATGTTAGAAAATAGATTTAAAAACTCTGGACATGCTTTCGTAGCACGTCGTATTAGTGGTTTCTACAATCCTCAAAGTAAACTTGCTTCATATCACGGAGAATATGATTTCTACATGTTTATAAGTGACTTAGTAAACAATTATGAACAAAATAGTGATAAAATTAAAGAGCAGTTATACAATGTTACAAATCTGATCTTTAATCAATCAAGATTATTGGTTAACTTTGTAGGTAATAAAGAAGAATACAGTAAATTCAAAGAAACTATATCTTCATATCTAACTAAATATCCTATTGAATTGGATAAGCAAAAAGGTCTTGAAATTAAATTAGAAGAAGAAGGGTATTCTGAAGGTTTTTACTTTGATTCACTAGTTCAATACGTTGGCGCGGGTTATAATATAAATGATTATACTGGTACACACTTAGTACTAAGACATATCTTAAGCTTAGATTATTTATGGAATAATGTCCGTGTTAAAAATGGAGCCTATGGTTCTGGCGTGATATTTAATGCTTTTGGTGATTTTAATTTATGGTCTTATCGTGATCCAAACTTAACAGAAACTCTAGAGATATATTACAATATTAATAGCTACGTTGCTAATATTGATGCGGATGAAAAAGATCTTAATAAATATATTATAGGTACATTAAATTCATTAGATGTACTAATGTCACAAAGTGCGCAAGCCGCATATTCATTAAACAAATACATTACTGATTCTCCATTTGAAGTTTATGATAAACTTGTAAATGAGATAAAAAATACAACAGTAGAAGATTTAAGAAAATTAGCAACAGAATTTGAAAATATGAAATCTAAAGCATATACTTGTGTCCTAGGCTCAAAAGAAAAAGTATTAGACAACAAACATTTATTTAATAAAACAATAGAATTAAAATAGAAAGGTGCATGAATGAGAGTTCGAAATAGAGCAGATGCTAGAGAGCGTCTAGAGAATAGTCCAGTTGTATTTTTACAACCTAAGGATAACAAAGGGAAATGGAAAGAAATTTTTGGAAATGATAATCCAATACACTTAGAAATAGGAAGTGGAAAAGGTAAGTTTATTCATACACTTGCTGAAAAACACCCGGAAATTAACTTTATAGCTATGGAGGCGCAACCAACTGTCTTAACATTTCTATTAGATAAAGTTGAAGAAACTCATAGAGAAAACTTAAAGCTTATCTCAGGAAATGCTGAAGATCTACTAGAGTATTTTTCTGAAGGTGAGGTTGATCAATTATATCTAAACTTCTCTGATCCATGGCCTAAAACGAGACATGAGAAAAGACGCTTAACATTCCATGCGTTTTTAGCACGTTATGAAACTATACTAAATGGTAATAAAACAATAGTTCAAAAAACTGATAACCAAGGTTTATTCGAATACAGTTTAATGAGCTATGCTAAATATGGATTTACTTTTAATAGACTTTCTTTAGATTTAACTAATAGTGTCTATGAAGAAGAAAACGTTCATACTGAGTATGAAGATAAATTTATTAAAAAAGGTAATAGAATCTACATGGTAGAAGCTGTAATAGAAAGCTAATAATTTTAAGTTTACGTAAATATTATTATGTAAACTGGATGATGTTAATTAATACTCTTTGTATAAATTACACTAAAATTAATCGTTTTTACCTTGATTTTAAAAAAATTTTTATTTATAATAATATTAGTACAAATTAAAGGAGAAATACAATAATGATATCAGTTAATGATTTTAAAACTGGAGTTACTATCGAAGTTGATGGAAACATTTGGAAAGTAATGGAATTCCAACACGTTAAACCTGGTAAAGGAGCTGCTTTCGTACGTTCTAAATTAAGAAATATGCGTACAGGTGCAGTTAATGATAAAACATTCAGAGCTGGTGAGAAAGTAGCAAAAGCTCAAATCAATAACCAAAAAATGTCATACCTTTACTCAACAGGTGAAGCTTATGTATTTATGGATAATGCTACTTACGAGCAAATCGAAGTACCAGAAGCACAATTAAAATACGAATTAAACTTCTTAAAAGAAAACATGGAAGTTTCAATCTTAATGTTTGGTGATGAAATCTTAGGAATTGATTTACCAACAACAGTAGAACTTACTGTAACTGAAACTGAACCTGGTGTTAAAGGTGATACAGCACAAGGAGCTACTAAAGCTGCTACTGTAGAAACTGGATACACATTACAAGTACCTCTATTCGTTAAAGAAGGAGATGTATTAGTAATCAATACAGCAGAAGGTTCTTACGTATCTAGAGCATAATTTAAAAATAATTAAAAAACTCTCTATTATTACCATGATAGAGAGTTTTTTATAAAAGGAGAAACTAATGAAATACGTACTTTTGCTTCGTGGAATCAATGTCGGCGGTAAAAATAAAGTCCCTATGGCTGATTTAAGAAATATGATTTCTAGTTTAGGATACGAAAATGTTATTACCTACATAAACAGTGGCAATATATTATTTGATTCTACTGACAACATAGATATTGTTAATGTAAAGATATCTCAAATATTAAATTTATATCCCTTCAAAATTAATAAAGTAATACTAACAAAACAAGAATATTTAGAAGAACTAGAAAATTTACCTAAGTGGTGGACAGATGAGCTATATAGAAAAGATGTACTATTTTATAGTGAGGACATGGAATATTCTATTATAAAAGAACGAATAAATAGCATGCCTTTAAACGACGAAAATGTTCACTTTGGAAAAAGAGCTGTTTTTTGGGGGAAATTTAATGAAAAAAACTATTTAAAAACAGCTTACCATAAATATCTAATTAAAGAATCTTTCTATAAATCTATTACTATAAGAAATGGAAGAACTTTTATGAAAATTGTTGAATTGCTAGATAAATAATGTGACTAAGCTAAAAGATCTAATTTTTATTAAATAGTATGTGTATAAGAACTCATAAACTTTTCGAAGTTAACTCGGTATAATCGATTTATTCGAAATCATATTATTTAACATAAATCCTATTACAATATAGTATAAGTAAGCGTATATCTTTACTTGATATAGCTAATAATGATATAATTACCTAATGAAAAAATTAAGGAGAATATAATGAAATTAGATAAAATATTAATCGGCTTAGGGTTAATTGTATATTCAATCCTAGCTTATTTTTTAGGAGTTCATTCTTATAAATTGTTATTAGTTTTCTTAGGAATTAGCGTACTAATATTTTTAATAACAAAATTACATTTCGAACCTTTCTTATCAATACTAATAGTAGCAATTATTCTAGGTTTATTTTTAGATTTATCCCCTAGTTCGATAATTGATTCAGTAGAGAAGGGGACAGGATCCCTTCTAGGACATCTATCTCTAATCTTAGGATTAGGGGCTATGTTTGGAAGAATATTAGAAGAATTAGGCGCAGTAGAAATCACTGCAAAGAAAATGATAAGTCTATTTGGAATTAAGAGGATTCAATTAGGTCTTCTTATTGCTGGAATGTGTATTAGTTTTTCTTTATTCTTTGATGTAGCTTTTATTTTGGTAATACCAATTATTTTAGCAGTAGCAAAAGAATTAGATTTGGATAAAATTTATTTAGCTTTACCGGCAAGTATAGGAGTACTAACTATCCACGCATTATTCCCACCACATCCTAGTCCAAGTATTATTACTAAAACATTCCATCTTAATATGGCAGAGGTATTCTTCTATGGTTTAATAGTTGCAATACCAACAGCAATTATCGGTGGTTTATTATTAACTAATTCAAGAATAGTACCTACAAAACCTATCGTACAAACTGAACAAAATAATATTAGTGTTTTAAAAATAGAAAAACAGCTAATGAGTTCTGGGTTTGCTATAATATTAATGTTATTACCGGTAATTTTGATTACAGTTCCTACTATAGCATTAAGTATGAGAAATTTACCATCTAGTTTAAAAGATGTATTAACGATTATAAGCAATCCAGTTACTGCATTGATAATAAGTCTATTAATAGCTATTTGGAAATTGATGATTGTAAAACATTTACGAATTAGTAGTATTGCACCATTATTAAGTAAATCTATTAAAACAATTGCAGTCGTATTACTAATCAACGGTGCTGCTGGAGGACTAAAACAAGTATTAGTAGATTCTAAAGTAACTGATGAAATTGTTCAATTAACTAATGGATTACATATATCACCTATAGTAATTAGTTTCTTAGTTGCAGCAATTCTTAGAATCTCATTAGGAAGTGCAACGATTGCAGCAATTACTACATTAGCAATAGTTGAACCGTTAGTACCGACTATTAGTTATTCACCAGTATTCATAATGTTAAGTATTACAGCTGGCAGTATGTTTTGTTCTCATGTAAATGATCCAGGTTTTTGGTTATTTAAGCAGTATCTAAATTTAGATTTTAAAACTACATTTAAAACATGGACATTAGGAACAACAGTAGCATCTATTGTAGCATTTTTTATAATATTAATTATGACTTCGCTTACATGAATATTTTTTAAAAATAATAAGGTTTCTACTTGATATTTAGGTTAAGGTATGTTATATTATTACTTGTGTATGTAGTAAATGTTATGAATAAACTATTTCCAAAAGGAGGATTAATTCATGGCAAAAGTTTGTTACGTTACTGGACGTAAAGCTCGTTCAGGAAATACTCGTTCACACGCGATGAACGCATCTAAAAGAAAATTCAAAGCTAATCTACAAAAAGTAACAATTTTAGTAGACGGACAACCTAAAAAAGTTTGGGTTTCTGCTAGAGCTTTAAAATCTGGAAAAGTTGAGCGTGTATAATTAAGCGATAAACTTTAAGCTATCTAAGTTATCTTAGATAGCTTTTTACATTATATTAATAAAAAATATATAAAAATCAGTAAAAATATAAGCAAAATTAGAGAAAAGCTCAAATTAGGTATTTAAATTAACTTTAAGAGGTTTTTAATCATTTTGGAGTAATCGTATTAAAAATTTTTTTACGAGGCTTATATGGCGTTTAAATAGGTCCTTTTTTCAAATATTTTAAAATACAGAGTATATCAAAAAAATATTCAATTATTTTTTATAATATATTTATAAAAAGAAAAAAAGTATATAATTTATAAATCGAAAAAGTCAATTTTCAATAATATATCGAAATAAGGGGATTGAAGTATATTGAAAGAAATTATTAAATATGATATAATATAATTGTTCGTATAATACATATTATATGTATAATTATATTAAATGAAGGAGAATGTAATAATACCAATGAATCAACGTGACTATTATAAACAAAAGATAAATAAAATACTTCCAGAATTTCCTGATTATATAGAAGATTTTATTGATACATATTATGACAATTTATCTCCATTAACTTTACACAGATATCTAGAAACGTATAAAAACTTTCTAAATTGGACTATTAGAGAAACAATTTCTGATGTCGAAAATATTAAAGAAGTTCAGCTTTCTACTTTAGAAAATATATCAAAAAAAGAAATGGAAAGTTATTTTAAATCTCTTTCACGTGAACAAGTTAATGGAAAATATCGTAGTCAAACAACTGTTAACAATTATAAGGCTGCTATGAGATCATTATATAAGTTCCTTACCGTTACAAGTGAAAATGAACAAGGACGAGCTTATTTTGAGCGTAATGTGATGCTTAAAATACCTATTAACCGTGTAAAAGAAACCTTATCCTCTAGATCTAAAAAGATATCTGAGAAAATATTTCTAGATTCTCAAGATGAGGAATTTCTGCAGTATGTTGAATTTGAATATGAGCAAACTTTATCTAATCATGCTAAATCATTTTTTCTACGTGATAAAGCAAGAGATCTAGCGATTCTAACACTATTTTTAAAAAGTGGTATTCGAGTTAATGAACTTGCTAATTTAAAGGTTAAAGATATAGATTTTCTAAATAGTGAGATAAACGTCATTAGAAAAGGTAATAAGGTAGATACAGTTATCATTACTAAATCTGCATTAGATAGACTTAATGAGTACATAACTTCCCTACCTTTTAAACTTAATAGAGAAGACTATGTCTTTATTAGTAAAAACAAAACTGGTTTATCAATAAGAGCCATTCAAAAACTGGTTATGAAATACACCGACGCATTTAACGTTCCTATGTCACCACATAAACTAAGACATAGTTACGGTACTAAATTGGCATTAAAAACAAACGGTAATATTCCTATTATTATGACACAAATGGGACATTCTAATAGTGATACCTCAATGCTATATATAAATGAATCAAAGAAAATCATTAAACAATCTATCGATAAATTAGACGATTAGTATTACATTATATCTCCAATTAAGATAATATTAAAATTTATGGAGGTGAACATGGGTATTATTGTTCAAGTTTTAGGATCACTATTGATTCTTATTGGATTTGTATTTAGCCAATTAGGAAAACTTAAAACTACTTCACTTAGTTATTTATTACTGAATGCTATCGGAGCATTAATTCTTGGCATTGATGCCTTCATAGGTAAGCAATGGGGATAGAAGGTGTGTGGTCCATAGTTGCAATTCAAGGTTTATTTAAATACATCAATAAGAAAGAAGTAAAATAAAGAATATAGTTTACATAATATCATTTATGTAAACTATATTCTTTTATAATATTATTTATAAATTCTGTTTTACCTTCAGTATATCCTTCTCTATCATACTTATATGTTAGTTCTAAATATAATTTTAGTTTTTCATATTGTTTGGCTATTTTTGGATTTTCTATTAAGATATCTCTAAACTTAACTTCTTCAATATCACCTTTTTTTCTTACATGAAGATGGTAGACTTTAGTTTGAAAACCATTATCACCATAACCTCTAACCAGAAAAGCTCTTTCTTGTTCATACCAACGCAATTCCCATTCTTTAGAAAGAGTATCTACAATTGTCTCAAAATTTCTGTTCTCTATTGTTTCTATAATTATATCAATTATGTTTTTTGACTTAATACTTGGTATTGCTGTACTTCCTATATGATAAATCCTAATAGGAATACCTTTAAGTAATTTTGATAACCTTATTTCCTCTTCATTATACCACTGTATCCATTTGTCATTATGAGATACTAGAATTATTGGAAACTTTTTTCTGAAACACTCATCTGTTAAAATATTCTCCAATATACTCCCTCCTCTAAATTATTTATTAAAAAAATGTTAGGATAGGACAAAAGCCTATTACTAACATTATTTAAATACATGTAATGAATTTTTAAAGTATTCTAATCCTGATAAAATAGTCAATATTACAGAAATCCATAATAGAATATAGTCCAACTTAAAACCAAGTGTATTAAATATAGGATTCCCTAATAAAATTAAAATTATAGCAATTAGTTGACTAATTGTTTTAAGTTTACCAAGTATTCCAGCAGGAATTACTTCACCTTTTTCTACAGCCAAAAGTCTAAGTCCTGTAACTGCAAATTCTCTTGCTATTACAACTACTACCATCCAACTGTGCATTAAGCCTAATTCAACCATTACTATAAAGGCACTGCCTACTAGAAGTTTATCTGCTAATGGATCTAAAAATTTCCCCATATTTGTTACTAGATTATACTTTCTTGCTAAGTAACCATCGATAAAATCGGTAAAAGATGCAAAAATAAATATTAATGCTGCTATAAAAACATTTAAAGTAATATCTCTTCCTCCAAGAATAGAAATATTTCCACCCATGTCTACAAGTAAAAACGCTATAAATACAGGTATTAAAATTGTTCTAAATAGTGTTATTTTATTTGGTAGATTCATTTTTCTTACTTACCCTTCTAAATTAAAGTATAAATTAAATTCATTAATAATTATATCATATTCTATAATATGCTACAATAAAAATACAGGATAAATAAAGATTTATCCTGTATTTTATAATTATGCCACAGTTGCTGGAGAAGCCTCAGCATTACCTGAAGCCGGTGGTGTTGGTTCAGGCGATGGCTGTGGAGTTGGTGTTGTTAAATTCGGTAATGGAGTAGTGTTGTTTGAATCGTTATTATTGTTAACGCCCGATGATCCATTATTTGAATTATCACTGTTATTCGTCGAATTATTATTTGTATTATTAGAGTTATTACTACTATTATTGTTATTATTATCAGTAGTATTGTTATTACTATTACTGTTATTGTTGTTATTTGTGTTACTAGAAGAGTTATTGTTAGAATTATTATTGTTATTATTACTATTATTGGTATTGTTATTAGTATTGTTATTTCTATTACTATTTGAATTTACTCTTCTGTTGTTATTTTCAATAACATTTTGTGATACATTTTGTTTTGTTTCTTGAGATACTTGAGCTCCTACAGTAGAAAATGCTTTATTAAGTGAATCTATAACTTCGTTATATTCTTTTTGTCTATCAAATATAACATTTTTATTATCATTAATTAGTGACTGTAATTCTTCTAGATCTTTTTTTGTTTTATCTACTTTATTTTTATCCTTTTTATCTTCATCACTTAAAGTTAATGATTTAATAACGTCATTGATATTATTAATAACATCTTCTTTCATCTTCGTTACAGCAGAATTATATTCTTTTTTAACTTTTTCATTACTTTCGTTGTTTACATCTTGCTTGTAGCTTACTAGTTCTTTAAGAATAGAAATTTTTGTTTTTAAATCTTTTTCAGAATTAAAACTCTTAACTTTTTCGCTTAATATCTTACCTATTTTTGAATCTGATTTATTCTTAGTAAAGAACAACTTATCAGAAGTCTGATATTTTTGATATGCATATGCAGATAAACCTACTACGGCAAGTAATACTATTGATAATAGTGCACTTAATAATTTCTTATTTTTTTTCAATTTTAATTACCTCTTTCTTTAAATAATTTTCTTTTAATATAGTTAACATAAAATAATTTACGTAAACTACTATTCGTAATCTTCTGCAAACTCTTTTTCTAGGTATACCTTTCTTGGTTTGCTTCCATCGACTGGACCTATATATCCATCTTCTTCTAGTGTATCTATAATTCTAGCTGCACGATTATAACCTATTTTAAATCTTCTTTGAAGTAATGAAGCTGAGGCTTTTTGTGTCTTAGCTATAAATAATAGTACCTCTTTGTATAGTGGATCAACATCTTCACCTGATGGGCCGCCGTTTTGAGAACTTACTTCGCTAGGAGTCATATTAGGATCATACTGTGCTTCTGATTGACTTTTCACATATTCAACTACTTTTTCGACTTCTTCATCAGAAAGAAATGCTCCTTGGATGCGAACAGGTTTGCTTGAATCTGCTGATAAATACAGCATATCACCTTTACCAAGTAAAGTTTCTGCGCCAGATTTATCAAGTATAGTTCTTGAATCAATACTAGAACTTACAGCAAAGGCTATTCTTGATGGAATATTTGTTTTAATAACTCCCGTTATTACATCTACAGATGGTCTTTGTGTTGCTATTATCATATGAATACCGGCAGCACGTGCTTTCTGAGCTATACGTGCTATTGATTCTTCGACTTCTTTTGATGAAACCATCATTAAATCAGCTAACTCATCTATTATTACTACAATGTAAGGTAATTCTTTATAGTCTGGATCCTTAGCAGCGATTTTGTTAAAACCTTCCATATTTCTAACTCGAGCTCTTGCAAATTCTCTATATCTATTTTCCATCTCTAGAACAACTTTATGAAGTACATCTGCTGCTTTAATTGGATCAGTAACTACAGAAGTTAGTAAATGTGGAATACCATCATAAATTGATAATTCAACCATCTTAGGATCAATCATTATCAATTTAACTTTATCAGGTTTATTTTTCAATAATATACTTGTAATGATAGTGTTAACACAAACAGATTTACCACTTCCTGTCGATCCTGCTATAAGTAAGTGAGGCGTTTTATCAATTCTTGTGAATATTGATTCACCTGAAACATCTTTACCTAAAGCAACTGATAATGGAGAATTATCTTCATCATTAACAAATACTTCTTTCATTGTGACAAGTTCATTCACAGTATTTGGTATTTCTATACCTATTAGTGATTTACCTGGAATTGGAGCCTCAATACGTACATCCTTAGCGGCAAGATTTAGTGCAATATCGTTACTTAAATTTACAATTTTACTAACCTTTGTTCCAGGAGTTGGAAGTATTTGAAATTGAGTAATTGAAGGACCAACAATAGCTTTTACAATCTTAACCTCTATACCAAAATTATTAAATGTACTTTGAAGAATTTTTGATTTTTCAACTACATCACCTTTAGTTATAGTTTGTTTTTTAACTGGATTATTTAACAATGTTACTGGTGGAAGTTGATAATTATCATAAGATTCTTCAGTAACTAGGTCATTAATACTATCCTCAGGAGTGTGTACATCAGCTTGATTAGCTTTTTTTTGTTTTCTTGAAGGTATTTTAACTACTTCTTCTTTATTTATTATTTCTTCCTCTTTAAACTCTCTTATATCAACTACCAAATCCTTATCTTTAATATTATTGTATCTTTGCTCATTAGAGTTTTCTTTTTTACTCTCATTATCAATATGTTCGTCATAAAATAAATCTTCATCTTCGTAGTAATTTAGAGAATCTTCTGTATACTCATTTTTATCAAAAGCATTAACTATATAATATTTTACTTTTAATATGAATCCCCTATGATTTATATTAAAATATAAGAAAATAACAGTTATCAATGCTGAAATTATTACAAGCAACGAACCATAATATGATAGTAGATATATTAAGAATTTCACCGGATAATAAGAAATTAATCCTCCTCCTAATTCAGATACTTTTCCGCTATATATATCATTAAAAGTTACATAATTATTTTTATTTCCAATAAAAATTAATTGAAATAAAAAGTCAATTAATATAAGTAAGGTAGATAATATTACTGGTGATTTTACTTTTTTATTCATAATATAATATATTGGTGTAGCTACAATAATTAAATAAAGTATATAACTAAAATTACCTAAGATGTATTTGAAAAATGTATCAAAAAATCTTCCAATAAATCCCATCTGCAATACTGATAAAATTACAATAAGAACAGAAATTACAAAATACAAACCTCTATATGTTTCCTTACTCAAGACAGGTAAAACATTTTTAGGGGTAGATTTTTTTAAACTATTTTTTTTACTACTAGATTTATTATTTTTTTTAGTTGTCTTTTTGGTAATTTTTGATTTTTTATTACTCAATCTTCTCTCCTTTCTAGTCTTCTTCTACATAAACCGCCTCTGTTGGACAGTTGACTTGTGCTTCTTGGACCAAACTCCGATATTTTTCAGCAACCTCTTCATTCATCGTGTTATCGTCTAAAACGCAATAAGCAATACCGTCCTCATCATAATCATAAACTTCAGGACAAATTGCATTGCAATTGCCACAAGCTATACAATCTTCACGAATTATTTTAGTTTTCATTTTTTTCTTCTTTCAAATATTTTGAAAATTTTTCTAGAGATTCCTTTCTATGACTAACAGCATTCTTTTGTTCTGGTGTTAATTCTGCGAAAGTTTTATTTAGCTCAGGTACATAGAAAATAGGATCATAACCAAAACCATTAGTACCTTTCTTTTCAAAAATAATCTCACCATAACACTCACCTCTAAATGTTAGTTCAGTACCATCAGGTTCAACCAATGCAATTACTGAAACAAATTTTGCTTTTGATTTATTTCCATTTAATTCCTGCAATACTTTTTCAATATTCTTTTCATCTGTCTGTTCTTTAGAGTATCTTGCTGAATATACACCTGGTCTACCATCTAATAATTCAACACTAAGACCACTGTCATCTGCTATTGAAGCTTTTCCAGAATATTTAGCTACAGTTCTAGCTTTTATCAAAGCATTCTCTTCGAATGTATCACCATCTTCAATTATCTCGTCAAAAAAATTGATATCTTTAAGTGTTAAAATTTTATAATCTTCTAAAATATTTTTAATTTCTTCAACTTTATGCTCATTATTAGATGCTAAAATTAGTTCTTTCATTTATTTTCTCCTATATTTCAACTACTTCTGCATTTATGTTTTTTCTTAACCACTTACTTGCGATATTATTGAAATTTTCATTATTTTGTGAAATGAAAAATTTATGTTCTTTTTTGTTCAACTTCTTCTGGTGTAATTTAGCATACCCTAGAACTGTACTTACTTCACGAGCTGCTTCTCTTCCTGAAGAGATCACTTTTATATTATTTCCATAATACTCTTCAATATCCTTCTTCAATATCGGATAATGAGTACAACCAAGAACTACAGTATCAACACCTAAACTAATTGTACTATTTAAAGTTTCGCTTATTAATTCTCTAGTTACTTCTTTATCAAGATTTCCTTCTGATTCAATAAATGGCACAAAAGCTGGACATGCTTTATCAAAAACTATAATATCAGAATTAATATTTTCAATTTCTATATCATATACTTTTGAATTTGCTGTAAACTTCGTTCCCAAAACAAGCACTTTATTATTTTCTGTTGCTTGGATAGCTCGTCTTGCTCCTGGTTGAACAACTCCTATAATAGGTACTTCATATTTACTTTGCAGATAGTCTAGTGCCGCAGCTGTTGCAGTATTACATGCTAAAACAACTAGCTTTACTCCCTTATCTATTAAGAATTTTACTGCTCTATCCGTATTTTTTATTATTTCTTCCTTTGTTTTATCACCATAAGGGCAATTTTTAACATCTCCGAAATAATAGATAGTTTCATTGGGTAACTGTCTCATAATCTCGCGAGCAACTGTTAGTCCGCCTACTCCACTATCAAATACTCCTATTGCATTATTCATATATGGCCTCTTTCTTAATTAGAACCGAGCATCTCTTCTAGTTCTAATATTTTAGTATAAGATTTAGTTTCTATTCCTACAAATTCTTTAAATACCATATTTAAAAATGAGAATAATCGAATTAAATCTTTGTTTTCTATTTCCAAACTTTCTAAAAAGTCGATACTTTTAACAGTCATATAATATGTAAGTTTCACTAATGAATCACTAAGACCATATATACTATGATCAATATTAAACTTATCAACAAAGCTACTCTTTAAAAAGCTATATCCTACATAAGGTTGATCTGTTTTTTGATATTTAAACATAAAACCCTGACCTTTTAAAATCTGACACAAAAAATATATTAAAACAAGTTTTTCAGAAACATCATCTTCTATATTTTTCAAACATACTTTCAATAACTTATACATATTAAGTGTATCATCATTTATTAAATTAACATATTCCAACATATTGGAAACATAACTATTTTTTAATATATCATATACAATATTTGTATACGTATTTTCAATTTCAAGGTTTGTAATTTTGTTCATACCACTAGTAGGAAAAAAATTAATTGAAACTTCATAAGGTGTGCTTACCTTAACCTTTTTCTTACTTTTATGTACATTTTCATAAAAGAAACTTTCTATATTACCTTGTTCAGTTAAAACATGTAATATTTCATGGTAATCTCTATATCTTATTTTTTTTATTATTATACCCGTAATAAAATTTCTATTAGTCAAAGATATCATCCCTATAGCCAAGGTCGCGAATTTGGTTTGGTTTTGATCTCCAGTTATCGATTACTTTAACCCAAAGCTCTAAAAATACTTTCTCTCCTAGAAGAACCTCTATATCTTTTCTTGCTCTAGAACCAATTTCTTTAATCATTTTACCTTGTTTCCCAATAATCATACCTTTTTGTGACTTTCTTTCAACAACAATTGTAGCGATAATATTTTTCTTTTTACCAGGTTGTTTCTCTATTCTATCAATTACAACAGCAATTGAATGTGGTATTTCTTGTTCTGTTAATTGAAGTACTTTCTCACGAATAAACTCAGAAATTACAAAATACTCAGGTGAATCAGTTATCACATCATCAGGATACATTTTAAAACTTGGTTGAAGATATTTTTTTGTAGTATTTAGTAAATTATCAACATTAATTGATTTAAGCGCTGAAATCGGTACAATTTCTACAAAATCATATAAATCTTTATAAAATTCAATAATTTGAATCAATTGTTCTGGAGAAATTAAATCAATTTTATTAATTAGTAAAAATGTTGGAACATTTAATTCTTTGACAATGTTTATTAAATGCTGATCTCCTGGACCGAATTTTTCACTAGCGTTTATTATTAAATATACTATTTCTGATTCTTGAATTGCACTACTTGCAAGTTTCATCATATAATCTCCTAATCTATGCTTAGGTTTATGTATACCAGGAGTATCGATAAATACAATTTGTGAATCATTATCAGTATAAACACCATTTATAATATTACGAGTTGTTTGTGGTTTATCCGACATTATTGCTATTTTTTGTTGTAATATATTATTTAATAACGTAGATTTACCAGCATTAGGTCTACCTATTATTGTGACAAATCCCGTTTTAATTTGTTCTTCAAACATTTTTATCTCCTTAAACCAAACTTTTCAAGAATCTCATCTTGTTTACCAAACATTTCTTTTTCATCTTCTTCAGTCATGTGGTCATAACCTAGTAAGTGTAAAAATCCATGTACTGCAAGAAAACCTATTTCTCTATCAAAACTATGTTCATATTCTTTCGCTTGGTCATGAGCAATATCTACACAGATAATAACATCACCAATAGAATTTATCTCATCTTCAAGACCAATGATATCAATCTCATCTTCTACTTCATCATTTAATGCAAAAGAAATAACATCAGTAGGAACATCTTTTCCTCTATAGTCACGATTAATCTCTTGTATTTCTTCTTTACTTACAAAAGATAATGACATCTCAGTAATCTCAGTATCTACATTTTCATATTCAGCAGCACATTCTAACAGTTTTAGCAACATTTCTTTAGTGCTCTCTTCAACTAAGTTATTGTCATCTATAATATCAACAAATGTCATTTTTATCTCCTTTTATTATCTAATTTAGAGGGGATAAATTAAGACTATTTAATCTTGAATTTTCCCCCTTTATGTAATATGCTAATTTAATTCTTTAAAGTTTTGTTGTCTTAATGCCTCATAAATGATTAAGGCAGCAGTATTTGATAAGTTTAAAGAACGAACATTTTCACTCATAGGAATACGCAATGCTTGTTCACTATATTTTTCTCTAAACTCTTTGGGTAATCCCTTAGTTTCTCTACCGAAAATAAAATATATATCTTCATTATCTGCATTTGAAAAATCAAAATCACAATAATTTTTCGTTCCAAATTTAGTTATAAGATAATAGTGCTTGTCATTAGTTGCTTCTAAAAATTCATCAAAACTATCCCAAACAACTAAATCTAGATGTTCCCAATAATCTAGACCAGCTCTTTTTACATGTTTATCATCAATAGAGAATCCTAGTGGTCTAATTAAGTGTAATCTTGTATTAGTTCCAACGCAAGTACGTGCAATATTTCCTGTATTTGCTGGAATCTCTGGTTGGAATAAAACTATATTATTCATAATTAACTAGAATGGAAGTTTGCCACCGAACATTCTTCCAAGACCCTTTCTTTTAGATTTATCATTCATAATCCCACCGAATTGTTTCATCATTTTTCTCATTTCTTCGAACTGTTTGATCAGTTTATGAACCTCATTAATTGGTCGTCCACTACCTTGAGCAATACGTTTTCGACGTGGAACACTTATAATATCAGGATTTTGTCTTTCCTCGAGCGTCATAGACTTGATAATCGCCTCAATATAAACAAATTGTTTTTCATCTAAAGCGTCTAAATTCATATTTTTAAGCTTACCCATACCAGGAATCATACCTAATATATCCTTAAGACTTCCTAATTTTTTCACTTGCTCTAATTGTGTTAAGAAATCTTCAAAAGTAAAACTTTGATTTAGAATTTTTTCCTGCATTTTTTTAGCTTCATCTTCATCAATAGAAGCTTGTGCTTTTTCAATTAATGTAAGTACGTCCCCCATACCTAAAATACGAGATGCCATTCGTTCAGGATGGAATAACTCAAGGTCATTCATTTTTTCACCCATACCGACCAATTTAATAGGTTTACCTGTAATTGATTTAATCGATAGAGCGGCCCCTCCACGAGTATCACCATCTAACTTAGTTAGTACTAAACCAGTTATATCAAGTTGTTCATCAAAAGATGTAGCAATATTAACAGCCTCTTGCCCTATCATAGAATCGACAACCAGTAATATTTCATCTGGTGTTGTAGCAGCTTTAATATCTTTTAATTCATCCATTAATAGTTCATCTATGTGTAAACGTCCAGCTGTATCGATGATTACATAGTTGAAGTAATTTTCTTTAGCAAAAGCTAATCCATCTTTAACGATATCTACAGGATCTTTATCTACATAAAATACTTCGATATCAAGTTGTTTACCTAACGTTTTTAATTGTTGGACCGCTGCTGGCCTATATACGTCTGCCGCAATAAGAAGCGGTTTTTTCTTCATAGTTTTCTTTACTTTAAGAGCTAATTTACCTGCAGTTGTCGTCTTCCCTGCTCCTTGTAGACCTACCATCATTACTGTGGTGATTTTACCACCAAGATTTAATTCTACATTAGAACCACCTAATAATTCTACAAGTTCTTCATTAACAATTTTTACTACTTGTTGTGCAGGAGTTAAAGATTTCATAACCTCCGCACCAACAGCTCTCTCGCTAATTTTTTTCACAAATTCTTTTACTACTTTGAAGTTAACATCAGCTTCTAATAATGCTAATCTTACTTCACGCATCATTTCTTTAACATCAGCTTCAGAAACTTTACCTTTCCCAGTAAGTTTAGCTATTGTATTTTGTAATCTTTCTGATAAGTTTTCAAATGCCATACTAGCTCTCCTAATTTTCTAATTTTATCAATTCATCAACATACGTCAATACTTCCATATCAGTAGTTGTTTTCTTTATTTCACTTAGTAAAAACAATCTTTGATTGTTTAATTTTATTAAATTTAACTTCTCTTCAAACTGTTCTAATTCTAATATTGTTCTCTTAATATTATTTGATACAGCCTGCTTTGATATATTATAATTTTCAGAAATTTCCGTAAGTGATAAATCATTAAAATAATAATCATCTAAATATTGTTTTTGTTTATCGCTTAGCAATTCAGAATAAAAATCATAGAGTTGTGAAATTTTAATAACTTGTTCTATTTCCACAATCTTCCTCCAGTCACGAATATAATTCTACATCTCTATATTATACGATAAAATCGCTATTTTTTCAAATTTTTACAGCTATTTATAAAAATTAAAACAACTCACACTTATGAACGATGAGTTGTTTAAGTAGTACTTTTAAATTTGAATTACATAAATATCTATATAATAAAATTTGAGTTATTTACATATAATCTAATGCAGAATTATCGATTGTTATTGTGATTTTTTCTTTTGAAAAACTCTCAGAGAAATAGTCATTAATATATTTTAATATTGGATATAAATTTCTATAATCTTCATCTTTATATCTTATAGCCAAATTATACTTGTATTCATTATTTATTTTATAAAATAGACTTTTATTAGGACCTAATACAGAGAGTCCTTTTTGCTTTTTATTAACAAAATCATAAATCATTTTTGCCACTTGTTCTGTTTTTCTTTCTTCATATCCTTTTATAGTAATAAATGATATTTTGCAAAAAGGTGGATAATTAATTAAACTCCTTCTATTTATTTCATAATCATAAAATTTGTTATAGCTATGCTCTATAGCATAATCTAATATATTACTAGCAATATTCGTTTGAAAAACAACTTCCCCTTCTTTATCGCTACGTCCTGCTCGCCCAGCAGTTTGAACTAATAATTGAAATAGTTTTTCGTTTGCTTTAAAACTAGGTAATGCTATCATATTATCTATTGATAAAACTCCTACCAATGTAATATTAGGAAAATCTAATCCTTTAGAGATCATCTGTGTTCCTAAAAGAATATCTGATTTATGATCCCTAAAATCGGTCAAGAGTCTTTCATATGCTCCTTTTTTACTTGTTGTATCGGAATCCATTCTTGTAATTCTTATCCCTGGTATAGCCTGTAATAAATATTCCTCTACCCTTTGGATACCATAATTTCCTGAAACCAATTCAGGATGGTTACAACATTTTGAAATATGAGATATTTTTTTACTGTATCCACAAAAATGACATCTTAAGGAGTTATCGTGTTTGTGGTAATTTAAACTTATATCGCAATTTTCACATTTATATAAATGTCCACAACTAAAACACCTTATAAAATTTGTATATCCTCTCTTATTCATTAATAATAAAACTTGTTCTTTGTTTTTAATTTTTTCTTTGATTTTCTCTAGTAATTCCTTTGCAATAACGTCTTCTTTATCTTCATTATGAACTATACTGATTTTTGGTAGTTTATTATTAAATCTGTGAAGCAGTTTTAATAAATTTGTTGGATTATTATTTTCAAAATAATAATATAAATCTACAGAAGGAGTTGCACTGGCATACAAAACGGTACACTTATTAAAAATACCACGTTTTTTTGCAATATCCTTTGCGTCGTATCTAGGAGAATCTGTTTGTTTATAACTACTTTCATGTTCTTCGTCTATAATAATTATTCCAAGATTATTGAAAGGCGCAAACACAGCAGATCTTGTACCTAAACATATTTTCACTTTACCTTCGCGAATTTTTTTCCATTCGTGATACTTCTCTCGTGCATTTAATCTTGAATGAATTACTGCTATATTGTCATTAAAAACTTTTTTAAATTTCTTCTCTATTTGAGGAGTTAATATTATCTCAGGAACTAATATTATTGCATCTTTTCCATTTTTTATTGTATCCTCCACAAGTTTAATATAAATTTCAGTTTTACCAGATCCTGTAACACCATGTAAAAGATACTCATTAAAAATCGAAGTATTTAAGTTATTTCTTACTTTATTATATACAGCTTGTTGAAAATTACTAAGCTGTATATCATTCTCTATAATAGATATATCGATTTTCTTATCTATCTTTTCTTCTACTATTTTTAAGATATTTAACTCTATCAATTTTTTTACAACAGAATTTCCAATATTTAAAATATCTTTAACTTGAGATTTTTTTATTTTTTTGTTAGTTAATAAATAGTTTATTAAAACTTGCTGTTTTTTTGTTAGCTTAATCTGCTTATGATCATTAATTATAAGATATTCTTCTACTTCGGTATTATTAACTTCCTTAATTTTACTAATAAGTCTAATCGCTTTAAGTGAGATTAAATAGCCGATTTGTTCTATCGTAAATAACTTTTCAAATTTTTTCTTTTCAATCAAATTATTTGTATTAAAATATTTAGAATAATCTAAAAGTAAAGTTGTATTAGCATCAAGTAATTCATAATATTCAATATACTTATTTTTAAGACTTGTTGGTACTAATGTTTCAATCGCCTGAATTCTTGTACAAAATAGTTCATCAGCCATTACCTTAGATAATAAAATCATTTCCTTTGTTAAAATAGGAAAATCATCCTTTAATTTTTTTATATATTTTAAATTCACAGAATCAAAATCGGATATTTTTTTTTCTTTAACTGCTACAACATATCCTTGAATAACTCTAGATCCGAATGGTACTTCCACTCTATAACCTTCTAGATTAAGTGATTTTATGTCATCAGGTATTAAATAATAATAACTTTGATTAACATTATGATTATTTACGTCTATAATTACTTCAGCATACATCTTCTCACCTCACCTTCATTATAATAATATTATTTCGTAATTTTATTTACAATCTCTTTAGCTATATTAATTTTAGTAGTTTTATCAATTTTAGTTATATTATCAAATTTATCAATTATATATACTTCATTATTATCACTACCAAATCCTATATCTTTTTTAGAAATATCATTGGCAATTATAAAATCTAAATTCTTTTTAATAATTTTTTCTTTTGCATAATCTATTAAGTTATTCGTTTCGGCAGCAAAACCAATAACTTTTTGATGTTTTTGTTTATTATCCCCTACATATTTTAATATATCTTGAGTTCTTTCGAATTCAATAGTTAAATGTCCTTCTTGTTTTTTTACTTTTTTATCAAAAACTTGAACCGGTGTATAATCAGAAACTGCTGCTGCTTTTACAATGTAATCACAGTATTTAAAATTTTTACGTACAGCTTCAAACATATCGTTAGTGCTAGTTATTTTTACTATTTTAACGTTTGATTTTATAGTATTAGTTTCTACACTTGTGACTAATGTAACCTCTGCTCCTCTATTTGCAAATTCATTAGCAATGGCTATCCCCATTTTACCTGTAGAAGGATTAGTTAAACATCTAAACGGATCGATAAATTCCTTTGTAGGCCCTGCTGTAACTAGAACCTTCTTACCTTTCAAATCAAGATTTTCAGATAAAAATACTCTAGCTTCAATTTTTTCAATTGTAGGAAATTTCCCTTCTCCAATATCTCCGCATGCTAACAAACCACTATCCGGTTCTACAAAGTTAAAACCTAAATTAGCTAGTTTATCCATATTTGATCGTATTATCGGGTTGTTATACATAGCTGTATTCATAGCCGGTACAATAAATACCATAGAAAAATCTTTAACTGCAAGCATTAACGAAGTAGTTAAATCATCTGCAATTCCATTTGCGAACTTCGAAATAATATTTGCGGTAGCAGGAGCAACAACAATCTTATCTGCCCATTTCGTTAAATCAATATGTTGTATTTCTTTTTCATTCAATTCGTTAAAAGTGCTACTATATACACGATTTTTTGTTAAAGTTTGAAAAGGTAGTTCCGTAACAAAATTTTTAGCATTATCAGTTAAAACAACTCTTACATCATGTCCTTTTTTCACAAGAGAACTCGACAAATCAATTGCTTTATATGCAGCAATACCACCTGAAACTATTAATAAAACATTCATTATTTTCTCCTTTTACTGGAATTATTAAAATTCTTTATAACTCGTAATCACCATTGTTATGTCCAAATACCGCTGTTTCTAATTTAGAAAGTCTTTTTATAATGTCTAAATTAGTAACTTGGACCGGTCTTTCCTCTCGGTTAGTATTTTTTATGGCCTCAATCTTGATCTTTAAATTTTGATTTTCAATTTCTAATTCTTTTAACCGAGTTAAAAGTTTATCTAATTTCATGTAGTCTTCAATAATCAAATCTAAATAATCATTTACATCTTCCTCACTATAACCTTTTACTCTACTTTTTTTAAATTCTTTCTCATATATTTCTTTGGCTGTTAGGTTTAATTCAACACTCATAGCTTAACTCCTTTACTTAAATTCACTAAAATACGCAACACAACTAACAAAATATAATGGTGCTGTTTCTGCTCTTAGTATTCTTTTTCCTAATCCTATCACATCAAAATTATTTTCAGTTAAAATATTAATTTCATTTTCTGATAGACCGCCCTCGCTTCCAAAAACAGCAATAACGTCCTTATTATTTAAATTAGAATGTAATAAGTTTTTTAAATTTATATTATCTTCATTGACAGACTCTTTTTCATATGCTACGACTTTATGATTATATTTTTCAGAAAATATTATCAAATCACGTAAGCTATCAACATATGTTATATCAGGGATAAGATTTCTCTTCGATTGCTCTGCAGCTTCTTTTACTATTTTACTCCATCTATTAAGTTTTGAATCTACTTTATCTTTTTTTATTTTTGCAATATTTCTTTCTGAATTAAATAATAAAATATTGCTAACACCAAGCTCAGTTAGTTTTTGTATTAAATATTCTATTTTATCGTTTTTTAACGGGGGGATCGCTACTGTAATTTTAGTTGAAAGCTCGTTGCTCCCATCCACTTGTTCATACGGAGTAACTAGTACTTTATCTACATTATTATCTACAATTGTACAAATGTACTTAATTTCTTTATTAAAAACAACATATACCTTGTCGTCCTTTTGCTTTCTCATAATTCTAACAATATGATTACTATCATCTTTAGAAAGTTCATACGTAGAGTTAATATTAAGTTCTTCGTTTAAAAAATACTGTTGCATAATTTCTCCTAATTTTATATCTTTCAATTAATTTTACCCTATTATGTATATTTTATCAATAGAACCTTTTAATTATAAAATAGAGCGATTATATTTAACAATTAAATTTAATATACCCCTTTTACTGGTTCATTCAGTAAAAGGGGTACATAACAGATTAAATATAATCACTCTTAATTTATTTAATTTCCAGAAGGAATATATCCTTCAATATGTTCTTTTGCTAACTTCTCATGTTCTTCATAAGTTTTCGAGAAGTATGCTTTCCCGCCTTTAGTTGCATGTAAAAAGTATAAGTAATCTGTATTATCTGCATTATTAAGTGCCTCATAAGAAACAGATCCTATAGACGAGATTGGGCCTGGTGGCAATCCTACTACGACATATGTATTATATGGGGAATTTAGATTCAATTCATTTTGCGAAGGTGCTCCTGTTAATTTATCTGCTGCATAATTAGCAGATGGATCAGTTTGCAATTTCATCCCTTGAGCTAATCTATTTAAAAATACACTTGCTATAAGTTTATTTTCATCAGATTTAGTTGATTCTTTTTCAAGAATACTTGCCATAGTCATATATTCATGTATTGATATTTGTTTTGATTGTCCATTAATCTTCCATAATTTACTATTTTTCTTGTATAATGGAACTACTTTCTCATTTGTTAATTTAACCATTTTAGTTATTAAACTTTCAACTGTTTCTGTATCAGTGATATCGTATATAGCAGGGTATAAATAACCTTCCAATGCATATTTAATATCTTTTCCAAATACTTCATCTGTTATTAATTCAGGATATTGTTTCTGAAGTTTTTTTATAAATTCAGCGTCATTAACTTTCGCTAAAAATTCTTCAGGATCTAAGTTTGTTTTTTCAAGGTTTTTAGATATTTTTAATATACTATCACCCTCTATCAAAGCAAAGCTATTACCTAATTTTGCTTTACTTTTAGCAGCAAGCTCTTGTATAATTTGAGGTAAACTCATACTTTGTTTTAAATTGAAGTTACCAACAAAGAATGAAGTATTTGGTGATAATCTAACATATAACTTAAAAACTTCTTCATTACGAATCAGACCTTTAGCTTTTAGCTCTTGAGCAATTTTAGCACTTCCATAATTTTCTTTAATTTCAACAGTAATATCCTTATTATTACTTTTATCTACTGGTGTTATCATGTAATAGAAAACTGATAAAACAGCAATCCCTAGAACAACAATGACAGTTAGCATCATAGGAATAATAGATTTTTTCTTCCTATTTTTTTGTCTTAGTTCTCTACTTCTTCTTATTTTATCTTCTCTCATTTTTTACTCACTTTCATCGTAGTAAAAAGTATCTAATACTTCTGAAATCATATCATACTCTTCGTCAGTTTCAACTGGTTCAAATCTTATACTATCTTCTCCATCTTCAACACATACCATTGGGAAAATACTAATTTCCTCTTCATCAATTGTTTCTTCTTCTGCAAAAATGTAGTATAAATTACCATTAGTTGGATTCGTAAATTCTAAAATTTTACGGTATTCTTTTTCTTCCCCTTCTAAAGTACTAAGTGTATACACCTCTTCAGTATTATCTATACTAATGTTTTTTAAATCTTTCTCTTGCATTTTATTATCCTCCTGAGATTTATTTTAATTTAATTTATCTAAATATGTCTGCAATATTAATACTGCAGCCATTTTATCAATAACATTTTTTCGTTTTTTCCTTGAAACATTAGCTTCAAGAAGTACTCTTTCTGCACCCATCGTTGTTAAACGCTCATCCTGTAAAATAATATCTACATTTTTTATTTTCTTTTTTAATACTTCTACAAAATACAGCGTTGCCTCTCCTCTAAATCCAACTGTGTTGTCCATATTCTTTGGAAGTCCTACAACAATAGTGCCAACATTATGCTCTAAAACTAGTTCTTTTATTCTTTTAATTTTAAAATCTTTTACCTGCTCATTAATATTAATTGTTTCAATACCCTGTGCAGTAAAGCCTAGTAGATCACTAACGGCAACACCGATAGTCTTAGATCCATAATCTAGTCCCATAATTCTTTTTTCTAACATCTACGACTCCTGTATAAAAAAGTATAGTAAATATTCTAATATATCATCAATTTCAATAAGTCTAATTTGCTCTCTAGCATGATTATCTCGTGGTATATAAACTGGATCAGCTGTTTTAATATACCCCATAAGCTGATTTATTGGATCATACCCACGTTGCTTTATTGTTTCTACTACATTTTTTAATATATTATGAATATCATTTTTATCATAAAAATTGCTATCAAATAATCTTGTTTCATCGAAATTTGTCATAATCTCTACCTCCGATTATACTAACTCTACTAAGATACCTACTGCATTTTCCCCTGTATGTGTCGAAATAATTGGTGTTGTTGTAAATATCTCTTCATCACTAACAACATATCCAAATGTTTCTTTTAATTCTGATTTTATCAATGTTATATATTCATCAGCTATTGAATTTGGTAAACTAATACTCTTAATTTCTCTTCCTTGTTTATCATCTTCTATATGCTTAATCAGAGTATGAATAAGCTTTTTCTTACCACGAACTTTATCTAAGGCTACTAGTTCTGTTTCTTTTAATTGAGTTAAAACTTTTATATTCAGCAACCCTCCAATTAAAGCTTGTGACTTACTTAGTCTACCACCTTTTACCAAATTGTCAAGTTTATCGATCGTAACATACGTTAATATTTTCTTTGTTTTCTCATTTAAACTAGTTACAATCGTATCTATATCAATGTTTTCTTCAAGCTGTTTTAAACATTCTTTTAAAATAAAAACCATCCCTCGTGTTGTAGTTTTTGTATCTACTACATAAACCCCTTCGAACTCTGAACTTGCTGTTAAAGCTGTATTGTAAGTTCCACTGAGAGCTGAAGATAGCGTTAAAACAATAACTTTATATCCTTGTTCTGTCCATTTTTCAAAAGCTTCAAAAAATTTACCTATAGCTGGTTGGCTTGTCGAATAAGATGTAGCTGTTCGCATTTTTTCAATATATTCATCATTACTAATTGTACGATAATCATATTCAGTTCCATCAACATTTATAGTAAGTGGAACAACTTCGACATCATATTTTTTTATTTCATCAAATGTTAGATCACTAGATGAATCAATAATTATTTTTACCTTTTCTATCATTTACTCTCTCCTCTTTCGTATATAATGTAAAAACGTAAAATCGAAC
Organism: uncultured Gemella sp.; assembly: GCA_963525505.1. GTDB lineage: Bacteria > Bacillota > Bacilli > Staphylococcales > Gemellaceae > Gemella. The sequence goes on along the minus strand of CAURKK010000001.1, from coordinate 28,699 downwards.
TCATTATCATCGTCTTTAGAAAATTCTTGTCTGCTTACTAGTTCCCATTCATTTACGTCAAATTCAGGAAACTTTGTATCTGCTTCAACAATTGTATCTACTTCTGTAATAAACATTTCATCACACTTATCCAAATACATCTGATAAATTGCTCCACCGCCAAATACGTATGCTTTCTCAGTTTCAATATTATTTAAAATTGAATCATCTGAATATACTTCTATATTTTCGTAGTGATTTAAAGAATTCTTATCACGTGTTAGAATTCTATTAATTCTATTTGGTAAGGCGCGACCTATACTATCTAAAGTTTTTCGACCCATAATAATAGTTTGATTAGTTGTAAGTTCCTTCACTCTTAACATATCTCTTTTTAAACGCCAAGGAATAGTGTTCTCCTGACCTATTGATTTATTTTTATCATATGCAACAATTAATGATAACATATTATCCCTCCTAAACTGCTATTGGAGCTTTTATAAAAGGATGACTTTCATAATTATTTAGTTCCACATCTTCTATATTAAGATCAAATATACTTTCAAAATCTTTAATATTTAAAGTTGGTAAAGTATAAGGTTCTCTACTCATTTGTTCTTTAACTTGTTCAAAATGATTACTGTAAATATGTGCATCACCTAGCGTGTGAATAAATTCTCCAACTTCAAGTTTACATTCTTTAGCAATTAATATAGTAAGCAATGCATAAGATGCAATATTAAAAGGAACTCCTAAAAATACATCACCGCTTCTTTGATAAAGTTGACAACTTAATTTACCATCGTTCACATAAAATTGAAATAATGAATGACACGGTGGTAAGGCCATAGTATCAACTTCTGCAGGATTCCAAGATGAAACAATCAAACGACGTGAAGATGGATTTGTTTTAATTTGTTCAACAACATTTTTTAATTGGTCAATGCCATTAAAATCACGCCATTGTTTTCCATACACATTACCTAGATCACCATATTTTGCCGAAAATTCTTCATCTTCTAGAACTCTTCTTTTAAATATATCCATCTGTTCTTTATATTGTTTAGAAAACTCTTCATCTACTAATGTTCTATGCCCAAAATCTGTCATATCAGGACCACTATATTCATCACTTTCTATCCATTTTTTAAACGCCCATTCATTCCAGATATTATTTTTGTTTTTTAATAAAAACTTGATATTTGTATCGCCTTTAATAAACCAAAGCAATTCAGACCATACTAGATTAAAATTCACTTTTTTAGTTGTCAACAATGGAAAACCATCTGATAGATTAAATCTCATTTGATACCCAAAAACACTTCTTGTACCAACCCCAGTTCTATCCTCCTTAGTTATACCATTATCTAGAATATGTTGACATAATTTTAAATACTCTTTATCTACCACTATAATTCTCCATTATACATTGTATTTATTATCTTTTAGGTATTTCATTAAATCTTTAATTTTTTCTAATGAACTTCTACCGAAGTGATGTTCAATACCTTCTACCTCTTCGTATACCTTATCTTCATCTACTCCTATTAATCTAAGAAAATCTTCTAATAGTTCATGTCTAGTTAAAGCATATTCACCCATTTTTTCACCTTGTTCTGTAAGAGCAATACCTCTATACTTTTCATAAACTATATATCCTTCGACATCGAGTTTTTTTAACATTTTTGTTACTGTAGAAGGATAAACTTCTAATTTTTCCGCTATATCAGCGCTTCTAGCGTATCCTTTATTTTTTACTAACGAATATATTACTTCAATGTAATCTTCCATCGTTGGTGTTGCTTTTGCCATATATATGTACCTCCTTGTTTTTTTTAATTTATATAACTAAACTATACTTTTATAAAATTTTAAACGGTGATTCTTCAACATTAGATTTTTCCACAATTACCTCTAATTTAGCAATATAATTTAATAATAAATCTTTCACTAAACTTTCTGCAAAATGACCAATATCAATAATATTCCTTTTCATTTCAATCGCATCTAAAGCAGCGTGATACCCTACATCACCAGTTAAATATATGTCCACTTCTTCTGGTAAGGTATAAATGAAGTCAGCTCCGCTTCCTCCTAATAATGCAACAGTACTTATGTCTTTTTCATTCCCTATAACCGCTGAAACTGTATTTAAAGATAAGTTGTCTTTTAAATACTTAATAAAATCCTTAATATTAAGAGGAGTTTCTAATCTCCCTATTCTCCCTAATCCTGATGTATTATCTAGATTATGTTCAAATAATACTTTTATATCATTTAAATTAAGTAATTTTGCTAAATAGTCATTCAACCCTAGAGTCGCGGAATCTAAATTTGTGTGAAATGAAATAACAGAAATATCATTCTTTATTAAATTTCGGATAATATTTGATTTAAAATCTTCTGTAAAATCTAAATTTTTTAGAGGTTTAAATATAAGTGGATGATGAGAAACTATTAAATTAATTTTTTTATCAATAGCTTCTTTAACAACCTTAGTAGTTACATCTAAGCAAACCAATACTTTTTTTACCTCTTTATTGTAATTTCCTAACATTAAACCTACATTATCCCATTTTTCAGCTAATCTAACATCTGCTAATTCATTTAAATGGTCAAATACATTTTTTACTGTAACCACACATCTAACCTCCTATTCGTACTATCATTTTATTATATCACTTTATAAAAAAAATTGCCATCACGAAACTTATTTTGTAATTAAAATAACATATTTTTTTATTATAATATTTTTTACTATGGCAATAAAATTATAATCATTTAAAGAATTTGTTTCTACATGCAACTTTTATATTAGCTTTATAAATTAATCTAACTAGACATTTTCTCTATAATATATTATTATTGTTCTTATAAAGAAAATTACAGGAGATTATTATGCAAACGGTAGAAGGTTATTTAAATAAAATTATTTTTCATAACAAAGAAAATAATTATTATATATTATCAATTTTTTTAAATGATCAATATGATTTTGTAGATGGTGATTATTTAAGTGTTGTGGGTACGTTTATTGACTTTGAGTTTGTTGAAGATGATTTATACTCATTCAGAGGTGAAATTGTGCAACATAGAAAATACGGTACTCAACTTTCCGCTATTGTAGTCGAACCCGTTATAGAAAAAGATAAAGAAGCTATTGTATCCTATTTATCTAGCTCTATTTTTCAAGGTGTAGGAAGAAAAACAGCAGAACTTATAGTTGAAAGCTTAGGCGTAGATGCTTTAGATAAAATATATAGTGATAAGGAGGCCCTTTTTAAAATCAAAGGCATTCCGAAACAGCGTAAAGAGACTATTTATGCCACTATCGTTGCAAATAAGCAAACTCAAGATATTATATTAAAATTAAATGAATATAATTTGAGTAATAACTTAATTTTAAAAATTTATAATTTTTATAAACATAACACACTACGTACAATAACCGAGAACCCATACGCTCTTATTAAAGATATTAAAGGTGTAAATTTTAAGACAGTTGATAAGATTGCAGAAACAAATCAAATTGAAGCAAATGATCAAAATAGAATCTTATACGGTTTTATTTACACTATTAATTCATTTTGTTTTTCTACCGGTAATACCTATATATCGAAAAATAATCTCCTTTACAATACTTTTAACATATTATACTCTTCGCGTAATATAGCTGTAGATAAACAAGATATATTAAATGCTTATACCTTTGCTCTTGATACAGGTAAACTAATTGAGATAGAAGATAGAGTCTTTTTACCAGAAATTTATTACTCAGAATATTCAATCTTTAGTGATATTAACCGTAGATTGGAGCAAGATAACAATATCGATATTAGTGATAACTTATTAGATAAATATATAGACGAAGTAGAAGAAGAACTAGGAATAGAGTATGATATTGTGCAAATCGCAGCGATAAAAAACTGTATTCTTAATAATTTCTCTATTTTAACTGGAGGCCCTGGAACAGGTAAAACTACTATTATCCTAGCAGTAATAAAAATCTTTCAAAAAATTAAGAATTACAGTATTCATGATTTACTTGATGACACTAGAAACATACTTACACTATGCGCTCCTACAGGAAAAGCTGCAAAAAGAATGTCTGAAAGCACTGGTTTCTATGCTTCAACTATACATAAAGCTATTGGATGGAGCACAGAAGATGAAAATATGGAAGAATTCGTCAGCGATAAAAGTATAAAATCCGAACTAGTCATTATTGATGAATCTAGTATGATCGACGTATTCTTAATGTATAACTTACTAAAAATTATTCATAAAGATGCGAAAATAATTCTAGTTGGAGATAACGATCAATTACCTTCTATAGCTCCTGGTAATGTGTTAAATGATTTAATAAATTCAAAAGCTATATCAACAGTTAAATTAAACAAAATATTTAGACAAAGTGAACATTCAAGTATTATTAATATTTCACATTCAATTAAAAATGATATCCCTTTTGACATATTGGAAAACTTTGATGATAAAGAGTTTATCTCAGCAACAAAGAACGAAATGATAAATGTAATTTCAGCAGTTTATGATGATTTACTTAAAAATTCTAATAAAGAAAATATCCAAATACTAGCACCTATATATAAAGGTACAAGTGGTATTAACGATATAAACACAGCTATACAATCTAGATTCAATGATAATGAAGAGCAAATAGAATATGGTGAATTAATATATAAAGTTAATGACCGTGTTATGCAGCTAGTAAATAGACCTGAAGATAATATATTTAATGGAGATATTGGATATATAGAGGAAATTTACAAAGAGGGAAATAAGGTAAAACTAGTAATAGACTATGATGGAAATTATGTAACATATGAAAAAACAGAGCTAAATCAAATTACGCTTTCTTATGCTTGTTCGATTCATAAGGCTCAAGGTTCTGAATTTGAAAATGTCATAATTCCATTTATTGATAATTATAACTTTATTTTAAACAAAAATTTAACTTATACAGCAATAACACGTGCAAAGAAAAAGTTAATACTTTGTGGTAATCCTAATGTTTTTTACAAATCAATTGAACCTACAAATGTTGTCACTAGGCAAACTGCTCTGGAATGGTTCTTTTCGACTAACAAAGAAGAGGAAAAAATTATCCCTATCGAACTTGATGATAAAATTAAAGAATTCATTTTAAATTACCAAAACATTAACACGATTGACCCTATGATTGGTATGGATAATATAAAACCAACTGATTTTCTTTAATTTTAAACCATCAGAGTAATTGAAATAATAAAAACCTAGTAATAGAAAATTCTATTACTAGGTTAAATTTTACATTGCAGCAAGTTCTCGAGCAATTTTATCAATATCATTTATAGACAGAAATGCCGCTGCAATTGCAGAACCTTTTTTCACCTCTATTGACGAATTTACAGCTGAAATAACATTATTAGTTAAAGGTTCTAAACGGGAAATTTTTTGTTTGACTTCTTCAAGTTTTTCATATTCAATAGTTTGATTTGACAGAGATTTAATCGTTGTAATAGATAAATTTACTTTATCAGAAACTTCTTTAAACTTAGTAACTTTATCTCCTAAAGTACGACCTTTGTCTAAATCTGTTTCGATAGTACCTGCTAATTCATCTAAAGTAATTAAATCCTTAGAAATAGCAGTAAGTTTATTTTTCATATAATCTTTTGAGTATTTAGTCTGTGTAATATTATAATTTTTATTAACACTATCTTTTACGCTGAAAGTAACAGTGTTATTATTCTTTGTTACAATTACAACATTAAAGTCTTTATTTTCAAACTCTTCGGAAGAAATCTTATCAGCAGTCAATACTTTACCATTTAAACTATTTAATTTTAGAGATTTAATTATGGCATCAAATCCTTCTTTGTTTATTACTTCTTCATTTGTATAAACAATTAACTTGTTATCTTTCTTATCAAATTCTGTTTTTTCCAGCTGGCTTAACATAACAGAATTAGTAAGTTTTTGAAGTTGTTCTGTAGAAAAGTTTTCTTTAGAACTACAACCTTGCAAAACAAGCAAGGTTGTAAGTAATATTATAATTTTTTTCATATCTACTAGAATAATTCTGGAGCAGAGATAATGTTTAAGTTTTCGTCAATTTCAAATACTAAAGGAGTACCTGTTGGTAAGTTTAGATCTAAGATTTTTTCATCTGAGATTTTTAATAAGTATTTAATTAACGCTCTTAAACTGTTACCATGAGCAGAAATAAGCACGTTTTTACCAGCTTTAATTTGTTTTGAGATATCACTTTCCCAGTAAGGTAATACACGATCAATTGTAAGTTTTAAACTTTCTCCTGTTGGAATTTCATCTTCTGGAATTTCTTTATATCTGTCGATGTTTCCTGGGTACATGTCACTAGATTTATCTAATGCTGGAGGAGCAACATCAAAACTTCTTCTCCAAATGTGAACTTGCTCATCACCATATTTTTCAGCTGTTTCAGCTTTATTTAAACCTTGTAAAGCACCATAGTGTCTTTCGTTTAATCTCCAGCTTTTATATACCGGAATCCATAATAAGTCTAATTCTTCTAAGAATAAGTTTAAAGTTTTGATAGCACGTTTTTGATAAGAAGTATAGGCTACATCAAAAGTAAGTCCTAATTCTTTAAGTGTTTGACCACCTTTAATTGCTTCTTGTCTTCCTTTATCAGTGATATCTACGTCAACCCATCCTGTAAATCTGTTTTCAAGATTCCATTGGCTTTCACCGTGTCTAGTTAATACTAATTTCATTAAGAAATCCTCCTAATATTATGATTATAATTTTATTATACAATATTTTCTAGTATTAGTACATAGTTTTTAATATAAATACATTCCTGAAAGCGTATAGCAAATTGATTTTTTTAAAAAAATTCTTTATATATTAATCTGATATATATTAATATAAAATAAATAAGATTAGCTGCATAATATAATACCACTAATCTTATAATATTAACAATAAATATTTTTTTTTCATAATAATTTCTTACTCGTATGTTATTAATAAACTTTACGATTTAATTTACCTCTTTTTACAATTTTTAATTGATTAGTTTCAAAAAATGTAAATACTTTAGCTAATAACACTAGTATAATAATCCAATAAATAAACATACTATTACCTTCTTTCTTTCATACGTAAAACTTAATTTAATTTCCTATACTTATATAATAACATACGGAAAACCGAAAATCAAGAGGAAAATTCATATTTCTTAATTTTTTTTAGAAATAACCTTGATTTTATGTACGGTTTACTTTATAATCAATATATATAGAGAGAAAAATAGATTGGAAATTAACATTATGACTACAACTTTCAGTATTAGATTCAAACAATGTTTAAAAGAAAAAAATATAAAACAAGCAGAACTAGCACGTTCTACAAAAATTACTCCCTCATCTATTAGTGATTGGTCAAAGGGGAAATATACACCGAAACGTGATAAATTAATTGCTATAGCAGAATATTTAGCTATCAATCCCGATTGGCTAGTTGGAGAAAGCGACAATATGGAAGTAACTTCTTCTGAAAACAATTTAACTATCCAGGAAGATTACTCAGATGATGTTTCTAAGTTGCCAATTTTAGGAACTATATGTGCTGGAGATGGTGTGTATATTGAAGAAGAGTATGATGAACATATTTTTATAGACCAAGGAATGCGAGCTGATTTTGCGCTGCGAGTTAAAGGTGACAGCATGATTGAAGCTGGAATTTTTGATGGTGATTTAGTATTTATAAGACAACAAAATTCAGTTAGAAACGGTAAAATTGCTGCTGTTCGACTTACTGAATGGAACGAAGCTTCTCTAAAAAAAATATTCGTAAAAAATGATAACGTAATTTTATACCCGTGTAATCCTGACTATGAGCCAATAGTAACTAGAAATGTAGAAATAATCGGCGAATGTGTCGGTGTATATAGAGAACTTTAATTTTTTGATTTTAAACAGATTATCAATATCGAAAAAATAGACGAGAGTTTATAATCTTAGATATTTTTCTAAGTTACTCTCGTCTTTTTTTATTTTATAAAAGCCATTCTATCTCGACCATTTATATCTTTATACACTTTTGCATTATAATTATTTAGTCTAGATAATTCGATTATTTTTTCTCTTTGATCATATCCTATTTCAAAGAAAATAACTCCATCTTGTGTTAAGTGTTCTTTAGCTTCTTCTATTATTCTTCTATAAAAATACATACCCTCTTCTTCTGCAAATAAAGCCAAGTGAGGATCGTAATTTAAAACATTATCTTGCATAGTAGTTCTATCTTTATAATCTATGTACGGCGGATTAGAAACTATAATATCAAACTTATCTTTAATATTTTCAAAAATATCAGATTGAATAAAGCTAACTTCAGCTTTATTAGTATTAGCATTTTCTTTAGCTATATTCAGCGCAGCAACACTTACATCACTTGCTATAATTTCTACAGGATAATCTTCCAGTTCTTTTTTTAAAGTAATGGCTATTACTCCGCTACCAGTACATAGATCTAGTATTTTCAGATTATTCTTTTTAGATTTTTTTATATATTCAATTACCTTATATATAAGCTCCTCAGTCTCCATCCTCGGTGATAAAACATCACTAGTTACTTTAAATTTCCTATCATAAAAGTATTCAAATCCTACCAAATGGCTTAGTGGAGCATCTTCTTTAATATGTTTGTCAATTAAAGTAAAATATAAGGCTTCTTTTTCTTTGGATAATTGTTCTGAAAGATTGTTTGAGAATAATTGGGAATTTTCATCTAACATATACATTAACAAAAATCTTGCTAGACTTTCTTCCTTTTCTTGTCTTCTTAAAAGAAGACAAGCTTTTGTTATAGCTTGCCTTCTGTTCATTATAGTTCTTCACCTTTATTAAGTTCTGCCATCTTCTCAGCTTGTTCAGCTATACGAAGAGCTTCAAGAACTTCATCAAGTTTACCTTCCATAATTTGGTCTAATTTTTGAATAGTTAAACCAATTCTGTGGTCTGTTACACGGTTTTGTGGATAGTTATAAGTTCTAATACGCTCAGAACGGTCTCCAGTACCAACTTTAGATTTACGTTCAGCATCAAACTTAGCTTGCTCTTCTTGTTGATACTTATCGTATACACGAGCACGTAAAACTTTCATAGCTTTTTCTTTATTCTTAATCTGTGAACGTTCATCCTGCATAGATACTACTACCCCTGTAGGAATGTGAGTTAAACGGACAGCTGACATTGTTGTATTTACCGATTGACCTCCAGCACCACTAGATGCGAAGGTATCAACACGGATATCATTTTCGTTAATATCAATTTCAATCTCTTCAGCTTCTGGTAATACTACTACTGTTGCAGTAGATGTATGAATACGACCACTTGATTCTGTTGTCGGAACACGTTGTACACGGTGTGCTCCACTTTCAAATTTCATCTTAGAGTATACATCTTCACCAGAAATGATAAATATTGCTTCTTTAATACCACCGATTCCAGTCTCAGAACGTTCTAGTACGTCAACTTTCCATCCTTGTGATTCAGCAAATCTAGTATACATACGTAATAAATCACCAGCGAATAATTGTGCTTCATCCCCACCGGCTGCTCCACGAACCTCAACAACAACGTTTTTACCATCATTTGGATCTTTAGGCAATAATAGGATTTTTAATTCTTCTTCCATTGGTGCAAGTGTTGGTTCTAATTCTTTTATCTCCTCTTGCATCATTTCTTTCATTTCTTTATCTTCTTCGATTTCAAGAAGTTCTTTTGTATCTTTTATTTGTTGAACTATATCTTTATATTCTCTAAATACAGCTACTGTTTTTTCTATAGAACGTTGTTCTTTTGAGAATTCCATAAGTTTTTTCGTATCACTCACAACATCTGGATCACTAAGTAATTCGTTTAATTTTTCATAACGTTCTTCAACTATTTCAAGTTGTCCAAAAATTTCCATTTGTTCCTCCTAATTTATCTTTTAATTTCATGACAATGACGACATCTAGCTTCATATGATTCACTAGCTCCAATAACTACGATTGGATCATCATACTTGGCTGGCTCCCCATTAATCAATCTTTGACTTCTACTCGCTTCTTTACCACATTTATTACAAACTGCATGAAGTTTTGTAACCATTTCACTAATAGCCATAATTTCTGGCATTGGATAAAACGGCTCTGCTTTAAAGTCCATGTCTAAGCCCGCAACTATAACACGAATCCCTTCATCAGCAAGCTTATTAATAACTTCAATAATTTTATTATCAAAAAATTGTACTTCATCTATACCAATGATATCATACTTTTTATCCTTAATATAGTCTAAAATCTCGTCTGCTTTATCAATATTAACTGATTCAAAACTGTTACCATTATGTGTAGAAACTTTATTTTCTTCATATCTATTATCTATAGACGGTTTGAATAATAGAACACTTTGCTTTGCAATTACGCCTCGTTTTATACGTCTTAATAACTCTTCTGATTTTCCAGAAAACATACTACCACAAATACATTCTATCCAACCGAATTTTCTATTTTCTACCATTGTTAATCCTCTTAGATTTATATTTCACAATTACTAATAGAATAAAAACAGACAATCCAATAAAGATATGCCTGTTTTATTTTTCTTACTTGATACCGTATTTTTTGTTGAAACGTTCGATACGACCATCTGCTTGAGCGAATCTTTGACGCCCTGTGTAGAATGGGTGTGTATCTGAACTGATCTCAACTTTTAATAATGGGTATGTATTTCCATCTTCCCACTCGATAGTTTCTTTAGATGGTTTTGTAGAACCACTTAAGAATTTGAAACCACTAGTAGTGTCCATGAATACAACTTTACGGTAATCTGGGTGAATTCCTTCTCTCATTATTATCGTCTCCTTCTGCCCTGAACGCTTTTAATACGAACAGAGTTATTTTTCAGTGAGTTAATCACATACCTATTTATTATAAATAATAATTACTAAAAAATCAAGTACTTTTACTAATATTTGTAAACTTTTTTTGTTGACAGTATTTTTGAATAATAGTTGGTTTACTTATATTTATTTAATCTCTATATTTTTGTTATTTAAAACAAAAAGCAAACTACTTAATATTCTATTGATAGTTTGCTCCTTAGTTTTATTTAATTTTAACTTCTTTTGTTGCTACATCTTCCCCAAACCATTTATTTGAAATTTCTTGGAATTTTCCTGTTTTGTATAACTCATAGAAAGCTTCATTGATTTTGTTTACAAGGGTTATATCTGCTTTTCTTGCTCCTACCGCAAAAGCTTCACTATCATAGCCGGCGTTTAAAATACTATAATCATCAAGTTTATTTTGTTGTTTTAAATAATAATTTGCATAAACTCTGTCAATTAATAAAGCATCTATTCGGTCATTTTCTAAATCTATTAACGCTTCATTGAAACTCTCATATTGAGTTGCATCATTGTTTTTAACAATATTTTTTAGCACTTCTGGTTTCTCATTAAAAGTATCATATCCAGATGAACCATTTTGAGCACCTAGCACCTTGTCTTTTAACTGAGATATTGATTTAATATTTTTTGATTTTTTTACTACAATAACTTGTTCATTAACCATATACTGTTTAGTAAATTGAACAACACTTTCTCTTTCTTCAGTTTTTGAATAACCGTTCCAAATCAAGTCGATATTACCATTTTTTAATTCAGTTTCTTTTAAGTCCCAGTTAATAGCCTGCCACTCTACTTTAATTCCATATTTTTCAAATACAGCATTCGCAAGGTCTATATCAAAACCAATATTTTTTCCACTTTTATCTTGGAACCCCATAGGTACAAAGGTATTATCAAAACCAATTACAACCTTCTTATAAGTTTGAAAATCATTCCAGTTATCTTTTCTTGGTTTTTCTTTTCCTCCTGATGCGCAACCAGTAGCTATTAGAACAGTAATAATAAGTGTAATAAGGAATTTTAATTTTCTCATTTAATCACCTCTTATTTTGGTTCTACTTTCACAATACTATCCGCTATATTTTCAGCAAATTGTAAATCGTGCGTTACGACAATCTGAGTAATACCTAGTTCTCTATTTTTCAGAATTAATTTTTCAACTTCCAATCTAAGTTCAGGATCTAAAGCACTAGTTGGTTCATCATATCCTATGATTTTTGGTTCAATCATCATAGCTCGAGCTAACGCTACACGTTGTTTTTGTCCTCCAGATAATGAAATAGGATAACTAGCAACTTGTTTTTCTAAACCAAGTTTTTGTAATAACTCAATAGCTTTTTTATCCGCTACTTCTTTAGGCATATTCATAGTTTTTATCGGTGATAAAACTAAATTTTCTAGCACTGTCAAATGTGGAAATAGCTGAAAATCTTGAAATACGAATCCTAACAAATTTCTTTTTTCTAATTCATCTATAGGAAGAGACTCACCATTATAAATAATTTCACCAGAATCTATCTTTTCTAATCCAGCTAACATTCTTAATAAAGTAGTCTTACCACCACCAGAAGGTCCTACTATTGCTAAAATCTTATTTTCTTCAACTGTTAAATTAAAATCTGATAGTATTTGTCGATCTTTAAATTTTTTACTGATATTTTTTAATTCTAACATAAGTTACCTCCTATCATAATTATAACGTTTTTCAACTCGTTTAGACACAATCGTTACTATACCTATTAAGATTAGATAAATAGCTCCAGCTACAAACATAGGTAATAAACTAGCATCCCTATTAGCTGCCGTTCTACTAGCTAAAATTAAATCACTAATACCTAGAGCATAAACTAGTGATGTATCTTTAACTAAACTCATTATCTCGTTAAATACACTCGGTAAAACAATTTTTATTACTTGAGGTAAGATAACATACCTAATTGTCTGAAACTGTGTAAATTTTAATACTGTGGCAGCTTCATATTGTCCTTTTGGTATAGATTCAATACCACCTCTAAAAATTTCAGCAAAATAAGCTGCGTAGTTTAACGTGAATGCAATTATAGCAGCAGGTAATCTATCGAAACGTATTCCCACCGATGGTAGTATATAATAAATAAAAATTAACTGAAGTAATAATGGTGTTCCACGCATAATCCAAATATAAATATTAATAAAACAATTTAATAATTTTATATTAAAACGCATTATAAATGCTATAATTATACCTAGAGGAATAGATAAAACTAATACAAGGATAAACACTTCTAAAGTTATAAGGGCACCATTTAGTAAACTAGGTAATATTTCTATTAAATAATCCATATATTATCCTCCTTTTGTTTTTAGACTTCGCTCCAAAGCAAAGTAGTTTGTTGTTTTTAAAATTATCACTATTATAGCACACTTTAAAACAAAGAAAAACCCCTTATTTTATTAAGGGGCTAAATATCTTATTTATTTAATTTTGAATCGTGGAATTTTTTCATAATTCCTTCTTTTGATAATAAACTTCTAACAGTGTCAGAAGGTTGAGCTCCATTACCTAACCATTTTAATGCTAACTCTTCATCGATTTTAACTTCTGCTGGGTCTTTAACAGCATTGTAAGTACCGATAGTTTCGATAGAACGTCCATCACGTGGAGATCTTGAATCAGCAACAACGATACGGTAGAAAGGTGATTTTTTAGCACCTAATCTTTTTAAACGGATTTTTACTGCCATGTTTGTACTCCTTATGTTTCAACTTTTTATTAATTTTTAATGTGTGTGTTTATGAAGTGTTTAATGAAAAAGTTGAATCTATAACGCTAAGTTTTCTAAGCTAGATATTATTCTAACATTAAAATAAAAGTATGTCAATACTTTTCGGCGAAAAATGTCAACTTTTTTTGTTGACTCACCTAATCTTTATTATACCAACTTTCTTTAACTATGTAAAGATAAAATATTTATAAAAAATTGTCTCTGTAATTAAGCAAAACACCTTTTTAATATTAATAATAGAAGTGCACTATCTTTAATAAATCTTAATATGCACTTCTATTCTATTCATTAATCTTCTAATACTTTAGCAATTTCATTAAGAACTTGTTCTTTTCCTATTTTTGTTACTGAAGAGAATGGAATAATTGCCATATTATTAGTTAAATCTAATTCTCTTTTAATTATTCCAGTATTTTTAGCAAGCTCGTTTTTTGATATTTTATCGATTTTAGTCATAACTAAAACAAAAGGAATTTCATAATAATTTAAAAATTCATTCATTTCTATATCATCTTGCGATGGTTTATGTCTACTATCAATTAAATGTAAAACAAATCCTAAATTTTCACTAGTAGTAAAATATTCTACAATCATGTCGTACAATTTTTCTTTTTCAGGTTTTGATAACTTAGCATAACCATAACCTGGAACATCGACTAATACAAGTTTATCATCAATATCAAAAAAGTTAAGTGTACGTGTTTTACCAGGTTTTGATGATACACGTGCATAGTTTTTTCTCTCTAATATTGTATTAATAAAAGATGATTTACCAACATTAGAACGCCCACACATCGCAACTTCCGGTTTTTCATGTTCCGGATATTGTTTTTTTGAGACTGCACTAATTAATAGGTCAACATTATGTGTATTTAATTTTGTCATTATAATTCTCCAAATACTATTTTAAACACTTCTTGAATATTATCTACCGAGTGAATAGTTAATTTTTCAAGAACTTCTTGTGGGATATCAATTAAATCTTTTCTATTCTTAGTTGGAATAATTATTGTATTTATATTCATTTTTTCTGAACTAAGAATTTTCTCTTTAACTCCACCTATTGGTAAAACTTTACCATGTAACGTCATCTCACCAGTCATAGCTATATTATTATCTACTGCTTTTCTAGTTAGCGCTGAATAGACAGAAGTAGTAATTGTTATACCGGCTGATGGACCATCTTTTGGAACTGCCCCTTCTGGAACATGAAGATGAATATCTATTTCAGAGAAATTAATGTTTTCTATATTTAACTGTTCGGCATTAGAACGTAGATATGAAATAGCCATTTGTGCTGATTCCTTCATAACATCCCCCAATTTACCAGTTAGTATAATTTTTCCATTACCTTTCGAAATGCTTGTTTCAATTTCTAGCGTATCTCCACCAACTACAGTATAAGCTAATCCATTAACTAAACCTATTTCGGGCCTTACATTTTTATCTTTAGCACTATATTTCTCTGGTCCAGCAAAATCTTCGAGATTGTTTACTCCAACTTTAATTTTTTCTTCACCCTTAAGAATCCTTAATGCTGCTTTTCGACAAACAGAACCAAATACACGCTCTAGATTCCTAACACCAGCCTCATAAGTGTATCCATTAATTATTTTGTTAATAGCTTGCTTACTAAATGTAATTTGACTTTTCTTTAAGCCGTTTTCTTTTATTTGGCGTGGAATCAAATATTTTGCTGCAATATTTTCTTTTTCTTTGACAGTGTATGACTCAAGTTCAATAACTTCCATTCTATCTCTAAGTGGAGCTGGAATTAAGCTTAAATTATTTGCAGTAGCAATAAATAAAACTTTAGATAAGTCAAATGGAATATCTAAGTAATGATCAACAAACTCATTATTTTGAGCTGGATCAATGACTTCAAGCATCGCCGCTGCTGGATCACCTTTTATATCTGAAGCCATTTTATCAATCTCATCAAGAAGAATCACAGGATTTTTAGTCTTAATTTTTTTCAAAGATTGAATAATTTTTCCAGGTAAAGCCCCTAGATACGTTCTTCTATGTCCACGAATCTCTGCTTCATCATGTACTCCACCTAAAGAAATACGAACAAAGCTTCTTCCCATTGATGAAGCGATCGACTTCGCTAATGAGCTCTTACCAACTCCCGGAGGACCTGATAAACATAATATTGGAGATTTCATATCATCTCTCAATTTTTTAACTGCTAAGAATTCCAATATTCTTTCTTTAATTTTTTCTAAACCATAGTGATCTTCATTAAGAATTTTTTCTGCATTTTCTATATCAATCTCATCAGCAGTAAGATTATTCCATGGTAATGCCACAACAGTATCTAAGTAAGTTCTAATTATAGAATGTTCTGGACTCATCGCCGGAGTTTTTTCTAATCGATCAACTTCTTTTAATAGTACCGCTTTATCTTCTTCTGATAACTCAATAGAATTAATTGCCTGACGAATTTTTTCAATATCATCATCTTCAGGTGCAATTTGTTTCAATTCATCTTGCACCACTTTCATTTGTTCTCTTAAGAAATATTCTTTCTGTTGAGTATCGATATTCGTACGAACTTTTTCATCTATTTCACGTTTGTAACTATTACCAACTAAAAATGCTTCCAAACTTCTATTTAAGAATATTGCTTTTTTCTCCAAGTCTAGTAAAAATAATACTCTTTGTTTAAGCATTTTATCAATTGGGAAAAATTTGATATTTTTATTAATAAATTTTTCTAAATCATCCGTTTTATAATAATCAATATCAAAGTTTTCTCTCTTTAAATAATTTAAGAAATTTGTTCGAATACTATTTAATAATCCAGTTTTATCAAATCCATTATCTACTATTTCTCTTATATTGATATCTAGGTGTTCTACATGATTATTATTATAAACACCACTTTTTACTTCAGCAATACCATAACATTGATACTCATATTTTTTATTTTTCTTATCAATAGTCAATTGTCCATATGTTCCAAAGAAGACATTGAATCCATTGCTATCGAAAACATCATCTTCTGAAAAAGAATCATCATAACTATCAATAGGTTTTCTCTTATAAGTTACAAATACTGGTATCTTATCCTTTTTGACAGTTTTAATTGTTTTTAAAAATTTTTTGTCCGTTACATCTATTGTATAAGTATTAGACGGAAAGAATAAATCTCTATTCTCTAATAAATAATATTTTGTCAAAACGAACTCCTCTCTAACCTAATTATTTTAAAATTGGTTTTGTTTTATTAATTACATTATCACGTGTTACTGTACAAGTTTTAATACTTTTATTACTAGGAATTTCAAACATAACATCTAATAATAATTCTTCAATAATTGAGCGTAGTCCACGTGCTCCTGTTTTCCTTTTAATTGATTCTTTTGCTATTTCTTCAAGCGCGTCCTGTTCAAAAATCAATTTCACATTATCTAGTTCAAACAAATATTCATATTGTTTAACTACTGAATTTCTAGGTTCAGTTAATACTCTAACTAAATCTTTTTCATTTAATTCTTCTAAATAACATACTACTGGAATACGACCGATAAATTCAGGAATCATACCAAATTTAACTAGATCTTCATGTTTAACTTTAGAAATAATATCATCATTATCATTTAACTCTTCACTCTTAGAAAAACCAATAACTTTTTCACCAAGACGGCGTTTGATAATTTCTTCAATACCTGAGAATGCACCACCAATTATAAAAAGTATATTCTTAGTATTAATCTTAATCATCTCTTCACCAGGATGTTTTCGTCCCCCTTGCGGTGGAACACTGGCAATAGTTCCTTCTAAAATTTTAAGAAGAGCTTGTTGCACACCTTCTCCTGAAACATCACGAGTTATTGAAACATTTTCACCTTTTTTAGCAATCTTATCTATTTCATCAATGTAGATAATACCTTGTTCTGCTCTTTCGATATCATAATTAGCACTCTGAATTAAACGTAACAAGATATTCTCAACATCTTCTCCTACGTATCCAGCTTCTGTTAGTGTTGTAGCATCAGAAATTGCAAATGGAACATCTAGCATCTTTGCAAGAGTTTGTGCTATTAGTGTTTTTCCTGATCCTGTACTACCTATTAAAGCAATGTTACTTTTCTGCAATTCTATATCATGATTTTCTTTAGCTATATTTCTTTTATAGTGATTATAAACTGCTACCGCTACAGATTTTTTTGCTTTATCTTGACTAATTACATATTCATTTAAATGCTTCATAATTTTTTGAGGCTCTAATAATTTAAACACCGGTTTGTTTTTTGCATTTCTATATTCAATTTCTTCATCTATAATATCCGAACATAAATCAACACATTCATCACATATAAATACATCATTTCCAGCAATCATTTTAAAAACTTCATTTGTATTTTTCCCACAAAATGAACATCTTACATCATCTTTATTTTTAACCATAATTACACCTCACATTATTGAACTTTTCTTATATCTTATTATCTTTTTATTATCAAGTCGATATAAAGCCCAAAAAGATACACATTATTATACCATATTTCAACTATATTTACTAGCAAATACCACTATACACTTATTTATTGATTACCAAAAAAAATAAAATAACTATGTATATATTTATAAAATTCCCAAATCTTAAAATTTTATATCTTATTCAATTTCTTAAAATAAGATTAAACAGTATAACAATCTATAATATATAATTTCCGTCTTTTAGTAAACGTATATTAGTGGTATAATTATTTTATACAAGTAATAGGAGGAATACTATGTCATTTTTTTCAAATTTAGGTGAAAGAATTATTTTGCCACAAGATGTCTTAATTCAATCAAAAGAAACAGCTGCTGTTGAAGGTGCAATAAACGCTACAATCGGAATCGCTACTAAAAATAAAAAAGCAATGGCCTTACCGTCAATAAATAAAGTACTAACAGAAATCAGTAATTCAGAGTATTTACCATATTCTCCTACTCCAGGTTTACCAAAAGTTAGAGAATTATGGAAAGAAAAAATATTGTTAGATAACCCTCATATCAATAAGGAGTTTTTATCCCTTCCAATGGTAACTACAGGGATTACTCAAGGTATCGATATCGCTGCAAACTTATTTAGCGAAAAAGGTGATGCATTACTTTTACCAAATTTATTTTGGCAAAACTATGCTCAAATCTATACAATCAAACTTGGCAACACTATCTATAAGTACAACCAATTTGACGAAAATAATAAATTTAGTATAAATAACTTCAAAAATGAACTTTATAAAATTAAAGAAGATAAGATTTCCTTAATACTAAACTTCCCTAATAACCCAACAGGTTATACTCCTTCCAACGAAGAATTGTCTGAACTGGTAGAAGTTATTAATGTATTCGCAAAAGAAAATCAAAACAAACAACTTATTATTGTATCAGACGATGCATACTTTGGACTGTTTTTTGAAGAAAATCATAAAACACCAACATTAAGTGCAACATATAAACTTGCTGAAAATTCTAACTGTTTAATCGTTAAACTGGATGGTATTACAAAAGAATTTTATAGTTGGGGATTACGCATAGGTTTTGTTACTTACTATACTAAGGATGATAACTTAAGAAAGTTATTATTAGAAAAAACTCAAGGGTTTTTAAGAAGTACTACATCATCACCTTCAAACTTAGCACAACAAATCGCATTAAGACTACTAGCTAATAAACAATCTCTAGAAGAAAAAGAAATAAACGACTCTTTAATTAAAGAAAGATACAATGTATTAAAATTAGCTATTTCAAAAGAAGAATTAGACACACTAGTTACAGTTCTTCCTTTTAATTCAGGTTATTTCTTTACAATCAAATTACCAGCATCAATCAATGCACATGAATTCAGATTGAAATTTTTAAATGAATATAAATATGGTGTGTATTCAATGGACGATGACCACATTAGAATTGCATTCTCTTGTCTAGATAAAGAATTAATTCCAGAGCTAATTTCTAAATTTAAAGAATGCATCCAAAAATTTTAAAATAAAGAACTAGATGACTTTCAACTAAGTCATCTAGTTCTTATTTAATAGATTTTTTTAATAATTCTACCATATGTTTATTGGCACTTAATTCTATATCATTGTTTAAATCAATAAAATCATAATTACCATATTTATTATCCAATGCAGCTTTGATTAAATAATCAGTAACATTAGGATTTTTAGGTAAAATTGGACCATGTAAATATGTTCCAATTAAGTTATTATAAAGAAGACCTTCTTTTTTATCATCATCATTATTCCCGTAGCCTACAACTACATTTCCTAGAGTTTCATAATTATGATATGTTCTCCCACCATGATTTTCAAATCCTACAATATTACCAAATTTTTCTGATTCAACAAGTATATTACCAATAAGACGCGGTGCATCTTTCTTAGATTCAGTGTAAAAATCTAAAATATTTAGACCAGGGAGTTTATCTCCATCAACAGTTTTATAATATTCTCCTAAAAATTGATAACCTCCACAAATAGTAAGAGCTGGAATTCCTTCTTCTATAGCTGATTTAAATTCATTTTTTATTTTACTAAACTGTTCTGTTGCTATACACTGTTCCCTATCTGATCCTCCACCGATAAAGAACATATCACAATCTGTTAATTTTACTCCATCAGTAGAAGTGATATTCTCAATTTCAAGATTGATCCCACGCCATTCGCAACGTTTTTTTAATGCGATAACATTTCCTATATCTCCATATAAATTTAATTTATCAGGCATAAAATGATATAATTTTAAATTCATAGAATTACTTCTCCAATTCTCTTTGTGTTTCTACTAAAGCTGTATAATTAGGTATAGCAATCGAATATTTCTCAGTATAACTTTTTAATTTATTCACAGCTTCAGAAACATCTTCATATACCTCAACATTAGCTTTTACTTCACTATATTTCAATCTTAACGCTAATTCTTTTGCTCTTTTACCAGAACATACTATATTATTAATTTTTTGGCTAGCCAGTATGTTAAAATCTGTATCCCAAATCCATGAAATATCAATACCATCAGCGCCATTATCATTTAGTACCAATAGATAATTTATTTCTTCTTTCATAGAATTCGCTATCGCTAATGACGCATTAAGCCCCGCAGGATTTTTAGCTAAATTTAATAATACAGTTGAATTATTATTCAAATCTATACTTTGCATACGTCCGTTCGTAGGACTATAACTTTCCAACCCTATTCTTATTTGATCTTCTGATAAACCTAACTCTTTCAGTAAAGAATAAGCTGCAAGTAAATTATAAATATTATAATCTCCAGCTAATTTAGTTTCAAGTATTTTACCGTTATTAATACTCATATTAATAAATGGTTCAACAGTAGCTTTAGTTACTTCATATTTAACGTCTTGATGTTCAAAATCACACTTAGAACACTTATAAAATCCTAATTGACTATAATGAACGTGGTCGTATATTAGTTCCATTCCACAGTTCGGACAAAATTTTGATTCTGAAATACCAAAGTCAGAAAACTGGTAAGCATCTTTCGCAATACCAAAATAAATATTATCTTCTCCATACTTAGAAAGTCTTGTAACAAAGGGATCATCACTATTTAAAATCAATTGAATTTTTTTACCTTCAAGTTGTTCACCAATTGTAGCAATCAGTGTATCTATCTCTCCAAAACGATCAATCTGATCCCTAAAAAAATTATTTATAACGAACTTTGTTGGCGTTATATATTTCATAACTTTCTTAATAGAACCTTCATCTATTTCTATCACCGCTAATTTTGTATTGTTATTTCCTTGAATAGCAAATGTTGATATAATACCATCCAACATATTTGCCCCTTCAAAATTATTTATAAAATTCTCACCAGCACTTCTTAAAGTGTGACCAATTAAATTTGATGTTGTTGTCTTTCCGTTAGTACCTGTTACAAAAACAATTTCATCATAATTATCAGCTAACTTTGTTAGAACATTACCATTAAGTTTTCTTAATACCTTACCAGGCAGATCAGTTCCTTTTTTACCTACTAATTTACTAGCAGTTCTTGTCAGCTTAGCTAAATTCTTATAAAAAACTAGCATATATTCTCCTTTTATAGACTATTTTGTGATGTATCAAATTTATACCCTATTCCCCAAACTGTCACTATCATTTGAGCAACCTTTGGTGAAATTTTATCGAATTTTTTTCTAACACGTTTGATATGTGTATCTACAGTTCTAAGATCCGAATAAAAATCATAATCCCATACAGCTCTTAAAATCTCATTACGTTTGAAAGCTTTATCAGGAGATTTCGCTAAAAATAACAATAAATCAAATTCTTTGGGTGTCAATAATACCTCACTATCATCAACAATCACCTTATGTGAATTTACATCAATAATTAATCCCGGAAAGACAAGGACATCTTTTGTATAAAGTTCCGGAGTATAAAAAACACTACGTTTTGTACGCTGAAGTATAGCATTTATTCTAAGCATAAGTTCACGTGGACTGAACGGTTTTATAACATAATCATCAGCACCTAACTCAAAACCTTCAACCCTACTTTGTTCATCAGCTTGCGCGGACATAATTATCACTGGTGTTGCTTTAGTTTTTCTTAGTTCTGATAAAATCGATTTCCCATTCAACATCGGTAATTGAACATCTAATAGTACACATGAATAGTCCATGTATTTCAGTCTTTCTAATCCATCATGACCATTACTAGCTTCATCGACAATATATCCCTCTTTTTCAAGATACATTATTAATAATTTTCTAATTCTTTCCTCATCATCTATTACTAATACTCTCTCTGCCACTATACATCACTTCCTAATTTATTTTACTTCTCACCATTCTTAGCTTTATTAATAAGTCTTTTTACTTCATGAATAGTAAGTGTTCTATATTCACCTTTTTTCAATCCTTCTAAAGTCAAGTCTTCGATAGATTCACGTTTTAATTTCATAACTTCATAACCAAGTGCTTCAAACATTCGTCTAACTTGTCTATTTTTACCCTCATGAATCGTTAATCTTACCAATGTATTTCCACTTTTATTTTTATTTTTTACAATGTTAACTTCTGCTTTTGCAGTCTTATAATTATCAATTCTAACACCAGAACGCAATATTCTTAAATGGTTATCTTCTAATTTTCCATTTATTTTTGCTACATAAGTTTTTTTAATTTTATGTTTAGGGTGAGTTATCAAATTAATGAATTCCCCATCATTCGACATAATAAGTGCACCAGATGTATCATAGTCCAATCTTCCTACTGGAACTACACGCTCATTAACATTCTCGAAAAAGTCTTTAACACATGTTCTATCTTTTTCATCAGACATAGATGTTATTACTTTTTCTGGTTTATAAAATAAATAATATCTCTTATTTTCTTTAAGTAATCGTACTCCTTCAACGATTATAATATCACTAGGTTCAGCTTTTACACCTAATTCCTTTACAACTTCTCCATTTACACTTACTTTTCCATCAAGAATTAACTGTTCCGCTTTTCTTCTTGATGTATATCCTGATGCAGCTATTAATTTTTGCAGTCTTTCTGCCATTTCGTCCTCCTAATTTTGTAAAAATTTATTTATATCTTCATTACTAACAATCTCCGATTTCGGTAATTGTTCTATATTTTCAAGTCCAAAAACATCTAAAAATATATCCGTTGTTTCATACAATTTTGGTTTACCAATTGTATCTAAAGTTTTATTAGAGACAATAAGTTCTTTACTAACAAGAGAGTGTAATATAGAATCACTACTTACACCCCTAATTTTGTCAATTTGAACTTTTGTTATAGGTTGATTATACGCAATAATCGCTAAAGTTTCTAAAGAAGCTTTAGATAACTTAACAAGATTTTTAGAAATAACAGCTTTTTTTATTACTTCTGCCATCTCTTCTCTTAATAACATCTTATATGTTGATCCAAATCTCTTTATAACTAACGAATTATTAATTTTATTATATTCATCACAAAATACATTTAACATGTTTTCAGCCTCATGTTGTTCTACTTCCATAAAAGTAGAAAAATATTCAATATTAAGACCTTCTTCACCTTTCATAAAAAGTAACGCCTCAATAATTTTTTTTATTTCATCTAATAACATATTAATTATCCTTTGCTTTATATTCTAGAATGATTTCACTATCTTTGTCAACACATAGCAATTCTTGATCTTTAATCATTCCTAATATCCCCATAAATACCAATACAACTTCGTTTTTATGAGAGTACAATTTAATAAGGTCTCTAAAAGAGATGTTGTTAAAACTTTGAAACTTTTTAACTAACTCTTCTTTTATCTGCTCAAAAGAAACTTCTCTTCTATAGCTAACTAATGATACTTCATTTTCTTTATCCTCGAAGGACCTAAGAATATTTTCCATAGCTCTTAATAATCTTGAAGACGGTATTCTTAAAGTCTCAATATTGCCTTCTACATCTATTATAACACTCTCTTTATCAAGAAATTGAGCTCTCATTTTTTGAAGATTATCTAATTTTTCACTTAGCTCCTTATAGTTTTTATAATCAAGAAGCTGTTGAACTAAATCTTCTTCATCTTCTATACTTTCATTTTCAAACTTAGGAAGTAAATTTTTACTTTTTATATGGAGCAAGGTCGCAGCCATGACTATATATTCTTCAGCATTCTCTAAAGAAAATTCATCACTATTATTAATATACTCTAGATAACTTTCTGTTAATTGTGCTATAGGTATATTATATATATCAATTTCCATTTTTTCTATTAAATGCAAAAGTAAATCAAGTGGACCTTGAAAAACTTCTAAGTTAACATTATACATTTATTCATTCCTTTATTTAATCGTTTTTCTTGGATGATTCGTCATCATTCTTTTCGATTTATTTCCCTCTATACTAGAGAAATATAATTTTAAACTATGAATATTTTTTAATCCTAAAAGTTCTTGTACCTCCTCAGCTGGAACTTTATCTTCCAACAAATGAATAGCAAGAGAATTTCTAAAATTCATAGTATTCAACTCTTTAATTAAGCCCAAATCTTGTTGACGTTTTTTAAATATTTTCCAAAATCCTTGACGACTAATACCTTCGCCATCATGATTTAAGAATAATTTACTGTCATCTTTAATATTTGGATATTCTTTTTTTAATTCATTAATATAATTTTCAATAGCTACTACAGATTCTTTATTTAAGGCTATTGTTCTATAACCTTCTTTTTTTCTATATTTTAAATAACCAATAGTAGTATTTACATCTCTTAATTCTAGATTTATACATTCTGTTGGTTTTATTCCAATTGAATATGACAACTCAAAAATAGCTTTATCTCTAAATCCCATCAAGTTCTTAGTTTTCACATCTAAAATTTTAGAAATTTCTTGACGCGTAAAAATAACAAGATCTTGATGTTCTTCTTTATCTATATGAACATCAATGTTAATTCTATTTAGAATTATTTTTTCAACCCATAAATACTCTACAAAAATATGAACAGTTGAAATAGTTCTAGATAAAGTTGCTGAAGAATAATCTTTTTCTCTTAAATAATCTATATATCTAGAAATAAATTCTTCATTTAACCAAGAATAGTCATCTATTGAATATCCTTTTTCAGCTAAATATAAAAAGATTTTTTTTAAATCTCTATCGTATGAACTAATAGTGTTTTCTGAAAACTCTTTTCTATTTAGTAAATATTCATTAAAATTGTTTAATACTGCTTTACTCATAATTATACCCCCTTAGTATTAAAACTACCCTAATTTTTATTTATATATTGATTATAACATCTATAAAACTTTATGTAAATGCATTTGTAACAATTTTTAATTAAATAAGAAAAAATTCCAAAACGATTTCAAATCATTTACATTTGAATTCTAAAATCGCCTTGAAATTTTATTATTTTATAATTTTTTTCTAGCAAACTTATTGTGAATTGCCACAACAAACAGTAAATTGATACATATTATAAATAGTGGAACTAATATAGCCTTATTTAAGAAAAATTTAGACATCGCAGCCCCTAATAAAACCCCAGATAAAAACACCCCGATAACCGATGAATAAATGAATAAAGGTATTTTACTTTCTTTGTTTTTCAATATAACATATTTATATAAATGTTCACTCATTGAACGTAAGTTACCCGTACAAAAAACACTAGCAAAAACTAAATTATTAACCTTTCTAAAACCATCAAATTGTATCGCACAAATAAATGAAATCACAATAGGGCGAATATCAATCCCTAAGAAATTATGTTTAAATATTATTAATAATAACGCGCAAATCTGAACAATTAATAACATATAAATATGCGTAAATATAGATAATTCTTTATACTTAGTCTCTATCGCTTTACTTACTAAAACCCCAATAATAAATGATAATATAGGGACTAAATAATGAAGAACCTCATGAATATTTCCTTCTATTAAGTTAATACCTACAAAAATTAAATTACCTGTTTGAGCATTTGCGAATATACCATCACAGTTCACAAAGGTATACGCATCAAAAAATCCTCCTACCGCAGTAAGTAATAAACAAAATATTAACTGCTCATGAACTGGTAAATTTTTATTAAATAACGTTAGTCTCAAATTCATATCTCTAATAATCAACTCCTAACATAATTAATCAAATATTGTATCCCATTTTTCAGGATTTTCATAACAATCAAAACACATTTTTAATTGCTTAACTGTCGTTCTCGTAGTAGATAATTCCGGTAAATTATCTAATGAATAAAAATCAGCTCCTAGAGTTTCAGTATTATCAACAAAACTATGATCAATGTAATCACATAAAACAAATATTTTTACCATTCCAAATGGAAAATTTACATGATGATGTCTATTATAATCTAAAACCGCAATTATTTTCAAAGGTTCCACAATTGCACCAGCTTCTTCACTAGCCTCTTTTATTACGTTTTCTCTAATACTTACATTTACGTCTTGATAGCCTCCAGGTAATGCCCATTTTCCATCAAGCTGTTCCTTAACTAAAAGAATTTTATCATCCTTAATTATAGCCGCTCTTGTTTCTACTTTTGGGGTTTGGTAACCTAATTCACTAGCAAAATCTAATTTTATTTTTTCAATAGGTATATCATATTTATATGATAACATTTCACAAGAAATCTCTCTAATTCTTTTCGAACGTTCTCTGTCAAATTTATCCTTACTATAAGCTAGTGTGCATTGTGCTAAAAATTGCAACTCTTGTGCCCATTTTTTCCATACATCATTTTTAAAAACTCTAATAACATCTTCAAAACGTTTTATAAATATAGCATTTTTAACATCTAAAAAATCATACTCTTTATTAAGAATAAAAACATTTACTAATGTATTACTTACTCGATCTTTATCATTAGTTAAAAACAATGAATTTGATTCAATTACAGTATTATCTTCTAAATATTCAAAAGGTATCTCATTTTTAATTAGTATTTTTTCTAATTTCTCACTATGTTGATTTTTCAAATTACTATCTATATACAATTTTTGATACATTAGCTACCTCCATATTTCTATATATTATAACATAAAAATAGTTAAACTTTTATTTTTTTAAATATAATTCAATGCATATTTATTTTTAATGTAAATTTTTTTTACAAAGTACATCTTTATTCTACACCTTTTTCCCCTGTTTTAAAAGTATTTTACAATAATTAAAAATTATTGTAAAAATCTTGCTAGTTTTTGCTAATAGTTGTATAATAGGAACTGTAAGTAAAAAATAAGGAGTGATAACAATGAAATATATTATTTCGCTAATTTGGTCATTTATATTTGCTTTTATTATGGTATTTATCGTATCTTCTATCTTAGGAACTAACGGAGAAATTAATACTTTACGTGACTGCGCAATACTTGCTGTTATATTTACAGTTTTTGTTGCATTATTAGATGCAGTTGGTTTGGATAAAAAACAACGAGAAGACTAATATTATTAATAAACATTTTACGAAAGTAGGCATCGAGGTATTTCCTCTTTCCTACTTTTTCTTTAAAATACTAGGAGAAAACATATGACTAACATACTAGCTACAATGTGCTATGTCGATAACGGAGAAAGCTTTTTAATGCTAAAAAGAACAAAAAAAGAGAATGATATCCACGAAGGTTTGACTATTAGTGTCGGAGGAAAATTTGAGTCAGGAGAGAGTCCTGAAGATTGTGTTATTAGAGAAGTCAAAGAAGAAACAAATTTAGACATAATTAAACCAAAACTTAGAGGTATCATTACCTTTCCTAATTTTGATGGGGAAAAAGATTGGTATACATATGTATACACTGCAAAAGATTACAAAGGTGCCATTACAGACGATTGTAACGAAGGAGATTTGATCTGGGTAAAAAAATCTGAAATTCAAAACATTAAAACATGGGAAGGGGATTATATTTTCTTAGACTGGTTAGTCCAAGAAAAACCATTTTTTTCAGCAAAATTTAATTATAAAAATAATAAATTTATTGATTACGAAGTAACGTTTTACGAATAACAAAGGGGATGATCATATGAACATTGAACTTAATAAAAAATTTTCACAACAATTCACAGTAACTGAAAATAACACTGCAAAATTTATGGGAAGCGGAGATCTTGATGTTCTTGCAACTCCAAGCCTTGTTGCCTTTATGGAAAATGCTGCAAAAAATTACTTAAATACATTTTTAACAGAAGATTTAGGTAGCGTTGGAAGCAATATTAATATTAACCACATCGCTCCAACACTTGTTGATAAGGAAATAACAATAAACGGTGAAATCACAAAAATCATCAAGGAAAAAATTATTATATTTTCTTTAGAAGCATATGAAAACGACAAAAAAATTGGTGATGCCGAACATACTAGAGTTATTATAAACAATAAAAAATTCATTAGTAAATTAACTAATGCTTAACACACAAACTAAAACTATTTTTTCACATAAAAATAAAGTCCGTAAAATTTACAGCCTTTATTTTTTGCGCAATTTTTTAATTAAAATTCATTAGAAAA